>DATAPK010000050.1:0-10842 GCA_036265245.1 Tepidisphaeraceae bacterium
TGATGGCCCGAATCAGGCCCTTGCCGATCAAGCTGCGTGGGATCGTGCGCGATCGAGAAAAACGATTTGAGCAGCTTGCCATAAGTCGTCACCTTCGGGTCGTAGGTGATTTGGATGGCCTCAGCGTGGCCGGTTGAGCCGGTGGAGACGGTTTCATAGTCCGCCGTTTCCTTCGTCCCCCCCGCATAACCCGCGACAACATTGGTAACCCCCGGCGTGTTCTGGAAAACACCCTCCGTACACCAAAAACACCCGCCCGCCACCACCATCGTCTGCGGCCCCGCATCCGGCGAAACCTGCAAGTCTTCCTTCGGCGCAGGAAAATTCTTGTAATCAACCACCGCACGCGAACAAGCTGTAAAGCTGCTGGCCATGATAAAACTCCAGATAAATAAAACGGTTTTTGACATAGTGATATCTCAATTGAGAAATTGAATCATTGAATCATCGGAGCATTGAATCATTGAGAGGAACGCGCATCCCAATGATGTAATGATTCGATGATTCAATCATATTAAGAGGCCTCCGCCAAAGTCGAAACCTTCTCGATCGGTGTAAATTTCAACGATTCCGAATTCACGCAAAATCGCAAACCCGTCGGCCGCGGGCCGTCGTCGAAGACATGCCCCAGGTGGCAATCGCATCGAGCACAAAGAATTTCCGTCCGCACCATGCCATGCGCATTGTCCCGGTGCTCGATCACATTTTCCTTGGACACCGCCTGAAAAAAGCTAGGCCAACCCGTTCCGCTGTTAAATTTGGAATCGGATGAGAAAAGCGGCAGATTGCAGCAGATGCACGTGTAAATGCCCTTCATCTTGTTATCGAGCAGCGTGCCGCAGAAGGGATGCTCCGTGCCCTTGTTGCGGGCGATGAGATATTGCTCCGGCGTAAGCTGCTTTTTCCAGTCGGCGTCCGATTTCTCAACCCGCGCAGAATCAATTTGAACCAATTCACCCGATCGATTGAAAACGTTCACTTGCATGATGGCTCATTCTATGCACATCCACCAAATTTATCGCCCGAAAATCGATCGACCGGATGACCCGCGGGGGATTTCATGCAACACCCCTGATATGCATTCTATTTGATTCTCTCTCGCGCTCTAAATGCTGGGCTTGCCACTTCAGTGGCAAGCAATGCGCGAGATTCAAATATGATTCGGATAAATCTGTAGCCGCGACGCCTGCGTCGTCTCTTTTTGAATGAAACAAAAAAAGACAACGCAGGCGTCGCGTCTACAAATCGCCGCGCCGATTAGTATCACCCATTCGGATTCATCACCCGCCCCATAAACAAAATCTCCCCGCTCTTATGATGCCGAATCACCATCAAAAAGGGATGATCCACCTGCACGCGCAGCGGCGGTTCCTGCCGCATCGCTGCTCCCGCCCGCATCACCACTGCCGTTGCCGCCGCCGCTTCGGTCCCTTCCTCGTCCACCTTCACAAACGCCTTGTGCAACACCTCGCCGATATACAGCGGTTCCACGCTGCAAATGCCGCTGAAATCCGCATGATCCCTGTCGAACGCCAGTTTCATCCCCATCGCCTTCAGGATTTGCCCCATCATCGCCGCCTGCTCAATCTTGAATCGCGGCATGGATAAATCCAACTCCCGCAATTTCAGCGAGCCCAATGTCTCGCTCAACATCTTCGCATCCATTTTGCTTTCCACTGCGCTCATCCCATCGACCGCCTTGGGCAAAATGATCACCATCGACGTTTCATGCCCCGCGTAGGGCAATTCGATCGTCTGAAAGTCGGAGTTGTCCGCATAGCCATATCGTCCCATCCGCCGCATGGTCGGCACGGTCGTGGTCTTGTCCGGCGTGACCTGAAACATCTGATCCGTCGTCGCCCCCTTTTTGAACGGATCCGCCCACGGCGCATTGAAATAAACCGCGTTGGTCAGAACCAGCGGCGTATCTCTCTGAATCACCCCCGCCGGAATCAAATCGAGAATTTTCTGATTCGTTTTCTCCGCCACCCAGTCATTGATCTTCTTTCTCGCCGCCGGCTCATTCGCAAAATCCACCGACTTCGCCTCCGCCTCATACTGCGTCCGCACCAAATCCATAAACGCGGGATTAAACGGATATCGCGTCTGCCCCCAGACCGCATTGGCAATCCGCAACACCAGCTTCGGCCGATCCTCCTCACTCTTCGGCTCCGCCGACAACTCCCGAATCAAATCTCCCATCTCGCCGTGCGGATCATTCCCTTTCAGATTCAGCACCGCCAGCATTTCCTCCAGCGTCTTCCCCTTCGCCCCCGCCGCGGTCATGGCCAGCGCCGCCCGCACACTCAGCGGCGAAAAGAAAATATTCCCCGCCCCCTTGTCGAGTTGATGATAAAGACCCACCGCAAATTCCGAACTAGCCGGCATGGTTTCCTCCGCCACACAATTCCACGGGAGCATCATCGCAATCAACGGGGCAAACAAGATAACAGCAAATTTCATCAGCAGGTCTCCACCTAATCAGACGCAACTATACGCCCAGAGTTCCAATCGCGCGAAGATCAGGAATTGCATCGCTTCTGAAGACGCTGCTTCAAAACCATTTTAGCGCCAGACGCCGGTGTCTGAGGTATTCCGAAGACCCGGATTCTCCCTCCAATTGATCCGACTCTTGGGAGTACCTCAGCGGCAGCGTCTGCGTTTTGAAACAGCTTCAGAATATCTCCGACCAAAAATCTCACCATCCCCCAAAAATCCCCCTCATTCCCCCCTGGCCCTCGCCCGCCAAATCTTTTGAAACCCGCCCACCTTCACGCCATTCCGCGCAGCGCCACCGACTACATAGAGGAACCTATGATCCCCAAAATCCCCATAAACCTCTCCCCAAAGCCCACCGCTCCGCGGTGGGACCTCCCCATCCTACAAAAATCTCAATCTGAAAAAACGAACCCACCGATTAGCGCAATCCCCGGCCTGCCAAAAACTTACACCCCACAAATCAAACCCATTTCCCCACCGGCGGTGCCACTTCAGTGGTACTGTCCTAGCTCAAGTCCCACCCTCAATCCTCCCCGCACTTTCCACCCTCACCGTCACCCCATTCAACTTCTTCGTCGCATCCCCAACCCCCGGCGGAACATAATTTCCCGTCGACAAAATCACCTTAAACGCCTCCTCTGGCGTCACGTCCACAAACTGGCATTTCGTCCGATGCACAAAATACAACCGCCCATTCACCGGATTCGGCGACGCCGGCACCAGCACGCAAAACGTATCCGCATCGCCCTCGATCGGCCGGCCGTTGGTGAATCCCAGCAGCGACGTCACCCCGGTTTCATCGGGGATCACCACGACTTTCGAGAAAACGCCTTCCGTCCCGCCCGGCGTGAGCGCGATCTGCTTCCACGCCGTATAAAGCTGGCGCAGCCCCGGCACGCGAATCAGCAGGCGATCGATCCGCCGAAGAAAAAATTTCCCCAGCAACGACGTCGCCACCAATCCCGCAACATAAATCGCGCTGATCGCCACCAGTATGCCCACAAACGGAATCGCCCGCCCGAACACCCATTCGCTGATGATGGTCGTTTTGATATTGATCCAGTAGACGATGAAAATCGTCACCGCGATCGGCACCGCCGCAAAAATCCCGGCGAGGAACGTCTGACGCAGATGCATTTGAACGCGAGATGCAGGCATTGTGGCGACATTGTGCCCCAAACCCCCAAACAAATCCAAAATCCGAAATCTAAAATCCAAATGGAGAGTGGCTCCCGCGCCTATGCTTCGCTAAATTCCAACCCGAAGGAGATCACATGGAATATCGTCAACTCGGCCGATCTGGTTTTATGGTGCCCGTCCTCACTCTGGGCACCGGCACGTTCGGCGGAAACAACGAACTCTTCAAAGGTTTCGGCACCAGCGACGTCGCCGAGGCAACCCGCCTAGTCGATATCTGTCTTGAAGCCGGCCTCACCATGTTCGACTCCGCCGACGTTTATTCTTCCGGCGCCGCCGAAGAAATCCTTGGCCAGGCCATCAAAGGTCGGCGCGACAAAGTCCTTATCTCCACCAAAGGCACCTTCAGTTTCGGCCCCGGCCCCAACCAGGTCGGCTCCTCGCGATTTCATCTCATCGAAGCTGTCGAAGGAAGCCTCAAACGCCTCGGCACCGACCACATCGATCTCTATCAACTCCACGGCTTCGATGCGCTGACTCCGATGGAAGAAGTCCTCTCCACCTTCGACACGCTGGTCCGCGCCGGCAAAGTTCGCTACACCGGCTGCTCCAATTTCTCCGGCTGGCACCTGATGAAAGCGCTTGCCACATCAGATCGATACGGCTGGCCAAGATATGTCGCGCATCAAGCTTACTATTCGTTAGTGGGTCGCGATTACGAATGGGAACTCATGCCGCTGGGCCTCGATCAAGGCGTCGGCGCGGTGGTCTGGAGTCCGCTCGGCTGGGCCCGGCTCACCGGCAAAATTCGTCGCAGCCAACCCGCGCCCGAAGTCAGCCGTCTCAAAAATAAAGTTGCTCTCGACACCGGCCCGCAAGTCGATGACGAATTTCTCTATCGTGTCGTCGATGCGATTGATGTCGTTGCGAAGGAAACGGGCAAAACCGTCCCACAGATCGCCCTCAACTGGCTATTGCAACGTCCCACGGTCGCGACATTGGTCATCGGCGCCCGCAACGAAGAACAACTTCGCCAAAACCTCGGCGCCATCGGATGGAAATTATCTCCCGAGCAAGTGAAGCGACTCGACGACGCCAGCGCCAAACCCTGGGCTTATCCCTACTGGCACCAGCGACAGTTCGGCGGTCGAAATCCCTTCCCGGTTTGATCCAACAAAAAACCCCGCGAACGGCGAGTTCGCGGGGCTTTCTTCTCTCTTCATCATTAACAACGCCGCGGGGCGTGCTTTGATTACCGATAAAATTCGATGATCAAATTCATATTCACTTCAAACGGCACATCCTCCGGCGTCGGCAGCGCGTTGATCTTGCCGGTAAGCTGCGCCGGGTTCCACTCCAGCCAGCCCGGAACATTGTGTCCCGCGTTTTGCTCCATGTTGTCGCGAAGCACCTTGTGAACTTTGTCCTTGAAGGTAATCGTCTGCCCGGGCTTCACCAGGAAGCTGGCGATGTCGGTCTTCACGCCGTCCACTTTCACATGGCCATGCGCGACGATCTGGCGAGTCGCCCAGATCGTTCGGCCGACGCCGAGACGACGCAAAACGTTATCGAGGCGTGTCTCGAGCAATTGGCTGAGCGAGTTGGCGGTGTTGCCTTTGCTCTTTTTGGCCATGTCCATATAGCGGCGAAATTGGCGCTCGAGCACGCCATAGTGATGGCGGAGCTTTTGCTTTTCGTTGAGGCGGACACCGTATTCCGTATTGCGGCGGCCGCGATAACCGTGCATGCCGGGGAGTTGAAGCTCTTTGGCTGTGTGCTTGGGGATATCAGCAATAGGGACACCGACGCGACGAGACAGTTTGACCTTCGGACCGAGATAACGGGCCATGACAACAACCTTCTGCCCTTCGACAAGCTCAGGGCGCTCAAAACATGCGAGGCGTCTATGAGACGGCTTATACGCGTGAGCCACATCACATGGATTTGAGGCATGTGGTGCGGTCCCGATGCGGGATCGAGTCGATCTCCTGAACACCGGGGTCGCGGATTATACGGAGAATGGCTTATCAGACAAGCCCACCCAGCTTTTCACAAAAGATGGGTCATATCGAAATTATATTTATTATTTGGCTCATTAACGTTGAACCGAGCATGCCCGATTCGGTAATAGACAAGTGGGCAATTTTGGGAGATTGGGATGTTTGTCGAGACGCTGGAGCAACGTGTCCATTTGAGCGTTTCTCGCGATGCCAACGGCTGGACCGTTGTGAGCGGCGCTACAAAAGTTATTTACGTTTCCAATTCAACGGGGAATGATTCCAACAACGGCTTGAGCCAAAGCGCACCGGTCAAAACGCTGGCGCATGCGCAGTCTCTCATTACCGATGGATCAGCGGATTGGTTGCTTCTGAAGCGCGGGGACACGTTTGAGTCTTTCGGCCAGTGGACCAAAAGCGGGATTAGTGCGCAGCAACCGATTTACATCTCTGCCTACGGCACCGGCGCTCGCCCGCAGATTAATAGCGGCAATAGTTATGGCTTCGCAACATTCCCAAGCGGCACGAAGAGCGTCGGTAATTTGATCCTCAGTTCGCTCAGCTTTTTCGCCAATACTTATACCGGTTTGAATGAAACCGCGAATTTTGCGGGCATCCGCCTGATCTCCCAGGGGAGTAACATCACGATCGAAGATTGCAAAATCACCGGCTACAAGGACGACATCGATTTCGATGCATCCGGAACCGGCATCACCAACAGCACCGTTCGCCGCTGCGAAATTCTCGATGCGTACGATCTATCTGCCCCCACGACTGCCCACGCTCAGGGCATTTTCATTGGCGCAACTTCCGCCAACGACACCATCGAAGAAAACGTTCTCGACCACAACGGCTGGCGGCCGGGACATCCTGAAGACCGGACGTTTTTCAATCATGACATCTATTCTTACAACGGCGCGGCCAACATCGTCGTGCAGAACAACATCATTGCCGAGGCCTCCTTTTACGGAATCAAATTCAATTCCGGCGGCACCGCAACCGGCAATCTGCTGATCCAAAACAGCGAATCAGTCTATCTCGAATCCAACGCCACCATCGCCGGGAATGTTGTCACCGAAGCGGTGGACATGGCCGGCACGAGTTGGGGCGTAGGCATCAACACGCAAAAGGCGCCCAGCGCCACGATCACGAACAATCTCGTTGCCGATCTTCTTTCGTCGGTGGGGACTTCTAGCCTGAACGGAATCGAGCTGTTCAACAATGGCACGGCGTTCAGTGGAACGGTTTCAAACAATATCGTTTACAACTGGCGAGGCAGCGGCATTTCCGCTCAGACTCCGGGAAGCGGGGCGGGCGCGATCACCATCAGTGGCAACCAGATTCAGATGGTGAGCAACGCCAACGGCGCGAATGAAGGGAGCGCTGTGGTGCAGGCCAACTATGCTTATTCAAATAATACGTATTCAGCGGGGACGAAGACTTCGATCAATCAGATTAACGGGGCAGCGCAGACCATTGGTCAGTGGCAGACTGCGACGAAAGAAACCACCGATACATATAAGACTCTGACGTATACCGATCCGACGCGGACGATTGAAAAGTATTCGACCTTGATCGGCGGGGCGGGAACGTTCGCCGATTTCATCGCCAAAGCTCGCGGCATGGACAAGCTGAGCTGGAACGCGAATTACACCGCGCTGGCGGCGAACGCCTATATGTGGGCCGGCTTCGGGCGCTCCGCCCCAGCCGTCACCGCGGGCAGCTTCATGTTCGAGCAGGCTCCGCTGGCCGTCGACGTCACTTTTTCCAGCAATGTCGGTTCGACGCTGGCAAGCTCCGACCTCATCGTCACCAATACCGCCACCGGCACGCCCTACGCCTTCACACTGGCTTCGTATAACGCTACCACTTTCACCGGCCACTTTACTTATGTCGGCGGCGGCACGCTGCCGGATGGAAACTACACTGCCGCCCTCGCGCCCGGCAGCGTCGCCAATACCTCCAACATTTCGCTCGCGAACACGTATTCGTTCAATTTCTTCGTCAATTCCGCCGACGCCAACCACGACGGCAAGGTGAATCTGCTGGATCTCAATGCGCTGGCAACCGATTTCGGAAAAACCAACGCGAAAGTCAGCCAAGGCGATTTCAATTACGACGGCACCGTCAACATGCTCGATTTCACGCTGCTGGCGAGCAAGTTCAATACGTCGCTGACAATCACATCCGCGCCAGTTGCGTCGCTCGCGGTGAAAAATATCTTCAGCGATGTCGCGGTGAAATCGATTGCGGACGATGTGCTTGGCGCTGTCTGAAGACTGTAGCCGCGGCGCCTGCGTCGCCTTTTACAGAAAGCGACGCAGGCGTCGCGGCTACAGGCCACAATCACGTATGTGCTTCCAGGATTTTCTGAATCAGCGATGACGTGCTTCGGCCGTTCACGAGCGGAGCCAGCACCACACACCCGCCCTGTGCCTCGACAAAATCCGCCCCGACGACTTGTGACTTGGAATAATCCTCCCCCTTCACCAGCACATCCGGCTTAATCGCCTCGATCAACTTCAACGGCGTATCCTCGTCAAATCGAATCAGGTAATCGATGCTCTCCAATTCTTCGAGAACGCCCACGCGATCCGATTCATTCACAACCGGACGCTTGGGCCCCTTGAGGCGGCTGATGCTGCCGTCGGTGTTCACGCCCACCACCAGAATATCTCCCTGGCTGCGCGCAAACTGAAAATACTTCACATGGCCGAGGTGAATCAGATCGAAACAGCCGTTGGTAAAGACGATTTTTCGTCCCGCCGCGCGATGCCGTTGAAGCTCCGGCAGCAAGGTTGCAATCGTGCGCTCTTTGCCGGATTCTTCGTGATGCTCCATCATCAGATCGTGGATGATTTCGCTCGGTAAAATCGGCACGCAGCCCAGGCGTTCGACTTCCAACCCCGCCGCCACGTTGCCCAGGGCCACCGCATCCGCCCAGCTTGCGCCCGCCGCCCGCGCCATGCAGAGCATCGCCAAAACCGTGTCGCCCGCGCCGGTGGCATCCGCCACCTGTCGCGGCCGCGATGATAAAAGCGCTCGCTCTCCATCGCTTGTCGCCAGATACGCGCCGTCGTCGTTCAGCGTGACAATCACTGCTTCAAGATTGAGCTTGCTCAACAGAGTTGTCGCCGCCGTCTCGTGCGAAGATTCGCCGGTGCAGATTCGCGCTTCGGGCAGATTCATCTTGAGCGCCGTCGCCCCGGTGTATTTGCCGTAATCCTTCAACCGTGCCGGATCGATCAGCACCGGCAGCTTTCTCTGTTGCGCCATCTCAATCAACTTCGCGCACACCGCCGGCGGAAGCACGCCCTTGTCATAATCTTCCAGGCAGAGCAGATCGGCCTCACGCATGGCTTCAAATGCTTTTTGCAGAAGTTCATCCGCGATTTTCCCCGCGATCGCTCCGGTCTCTTCCACATCCAGCCGAATCATCTGCTGCGGCGAGCGGTCTTCGCTCGACCCCAGCAGCCGGGTCTTGGCAACGGTGGGGCGGTCCGATGCGACGATCAACCCGTCCACATTCGCACCCGCTTCAACCAATCGTTTGCGTAATTCCTCACCTGCCTGATCCGCGCCAACCACGCCGACCACTTTCACCTTCGCGCCCAGCGTCCCCAGAGCCGCCATCACAAATCCCGCGCCGCCCAAACGATATTCTTCACGCTGGTATCGCAACACCGGAATCGGCGCTTCCGGGCTCACGCGCGAGGTGCTGCCGAAGATATATTTGTCGAGCATGAAATCCCCCACGAGCACCACGCGTGCCGCGGGAAAATTCTCAACCAGCTCGATTAGACTCGTTGCCATGGGGGGATTGTAGCAGGAAATCAGGAGCGCAGAACAGATGACAAGGTGATAAGGGGATGGGGTGACAAGGTGAAGAAGAAGGTATTTGTATTCGTCACCTTGTCACCCCCTCACCTTGTCATCTTCTCTATCACTGCCCCGCAACCTGGGCCTTGGCGACTTTAATCCGCATCTCGATCGCGCCGTCGCTGCTTGGCCGCGCCGAAGGATCGAGTTGCTTGATTTTCTCATAGCAGGGGATCGACAGCGAATAATCCAGTTGGCTTTCCAGGTCGATCGCCCCGTTGTAAAGCCGCTTGCCCAGTGCGCGTTGCGCGTCCAGGTCCGCGGGGATTGGCGCTTCAAGGTCGGCCTTGAGCTTATCCTGAAGCGGCGTCGAGGGGGAATTGAGAGCGACCGCCGGCACGGTCGGCTTGACCGCCACTTCCTCTTTTTTCTCTTTTGTCGGCGGCGGAGCCGTGTGCGTTTCGGCCACATGAGTCACCGCCGGCTCGGGCGCGTGCGTGACTTCGGGCTGCTGTGTCACGGGCAACGTCGGCGTGACAGTAGGTGGCGGAGTTTGTTCTGCGGTTGGCGTTGTTGGCGTCGCTTGTGTCTGCGTGTCGGTTGGAGCCGGGTTCGGCGGCGGCGTCTGCTCACCAGCCGGTTGTGGTTGCGGCTCCGGAGTCGTCTCTTCCGTTTTAGCCGGAGATGAATCCCACGCCATCTTTGACGCCGGCTTGTTCGATGAAGAAACCGAGCTCTTGATCGAGGCAACCGTGTTGCTCGCCCAGCTATACGCTTTCTCGCGATAAGCCGGATTCACATACAGCACCACCGCCCCCACGATGAGCGCCAAAAGAATCAGCATCGCCAGCACGGTCAGCGGGCTGCGCTTCCGGCGGGCCACAGGCTCATCCGTCGCATCCGCCGGTTGCGGATGAAAATCAAGCTGAAACGCCGTCGCCAATTCCTTGGCGCTGAGAATGCCGTCTTCCAACTGGCGCGCCGGATTGGATGCTTCGGCGGCCGGTTGCGTTACCACCAGATCGATCGGCTGCGGCCCCGCCAGCGCTGGCTTGATCTCACGCTGAATCGGCGCACGCATGCCAATATCACGCGATTCCAGCAACGCATCTGGATTCACCGGCGGCTCCTGCAATCGATCGCATTGCGGGCATTGATTCGATGTCCGCTCAACCTCGGCCCCGCAGCTATAGCAAAGATTAAATTCCCGGCTCAGCCCTTTAACGTGTGCGGCAAATTTCCAAAGCTGATGCGTCGTCGGGCCTCGCACTACCGAGCGCGGCGTCACCTGTCCCTTGGAAACCAGCGAGAGCAGTGTCGCCCATTTCATGCCCGGCGCGGATGGATTTCGTGTTTGCAGCACATACCAAGGCCCGATGCGGGCCTTCGT
>DATAPK010000051.1:0-17386 GCA_036265245.1 Tepidisphaeraceae bacterium
TCCCCGCAACCATTCTCCTGATCGTCATCGCCATTCTCGATCGCATGAAGGGTGATCGGCGCCTGTGGCGCGCGGTCATGATTGGCGCCGTCGGCGGATTCATCGCCGCGTGCGCGTACGACATCTTCCGCATTCCCTTCGTCGTCGCCGCTGCCGACCACATCGGGCCGATGTGGTTGCGATTGCCTTTATACAAAGTCTTTCCCCAATTCGGCGCGATGATTCTCGGCAAGACTTACAATCCCGCCCAGACCGAATCGCAATACACGCTCATGGAGCATCTGGTCGGCTGGGCGTATCACCTCAGCAACGGCATCACCTTCGGCGTCATGTACATGGCCCTCATCGGCGACGCCACCCGCCGAAGCTGGTGGTGGGCCGTGGCGCTGGCGGTATTCCTCGAACTGGCGATGCTCTTCACCCCCTACACCGGATTCTTCGGCATCGGCCTGACGACCAAGTTCATCGTCGCCACGCTCACCGCCCATGTCATCTTCGGCATCGCGCTGGGCCTTTACGCCAAGGCAAAGGCCTTCCGCTGGCCCACAGTGCCGCTTGCCCCGGTGGCGGCATGATGGCTCTAAAAAAAATGGATTCACCGCAGAGACGCAGAGATCGCAGAGAGAAGAATAAAAATCTCTTTATGTTTTTCTCCGCGTCCTCTGCGTCTCCGCGGTTAATCCTCTTTTTCCTGCCAATTTGTTTCTTGGTCGTTTCCTGCAATCGAAATGCATCCGCGCCGCCGCAGAAGGTGGTTCTCTATACCAGTGTCGATGAGCCATACGTGCGTCCTCTGATCGATCAATTTCAAAAGGAAACTGGTATCGAGGTGACGCTCCTGACCGACGCCGAGGCCAGCAAAAGCGTCGGCCTCGCCGAAAAACTCCGGGCCGAAAAGGATCATCCATCGGCCGACGTCTGGTGGGATAACGAATGTTTCCTGACAATCCGCCTCGGACAGGAAGGCGTGCTCGCGCCCTACGATTCTCCCGCCGCCGCCGACATTCCCGACAAATTCAAAGATGCCGGCCATCTCTGGGCCGGTTCGATTCTGCGGGTTCGAGTGATGATTTCATCGCCGAAGATCTCGCAATCCAAGCCAACCCGATTGGAAGATTTGCTTCGGCCCGATCTCAAAGGCCAGGTCGTGCTCGCCCGGCCCACGGCCGGCACCACCGGCGGCCACGTCGCAGCGCTCTCCCTCATCATGAAACCCCCGCAGGCCGATCAATTCTTCAAAGGCCTGCACGACAACGGCGCCACCATGGTCGGCGGCAATTCCGTCGCCGCCGAATCCGTCGCCCGCGGCGAAATGCTCGCCGGCCTGTGCGACAACGACGACGCCGCCAGCGCAATCGCCGAAGGATTGAAATTAGACGTAACCCTCCCCGACCAGGGCCCCAGCGAGCGCGGCACCCTCGCCATTCCGTGCGTCGTCTCCCTCGTCGCCGGCGCGCCGCATCCCGATGCAGCCAAAAAACTGATCGACTATCTCTTATCCGCCAACACCGATCGCGCCCTGATCGACGCCAAATTCGCCTGGTGCTCCACGCGCGACATGGCCGGCAAAGGCAAATTCATGGACGTAGACTACGAAGCCGTCGCCGCCGCCATGCCCACCGCCATCCGCCAGGCAACAGCGGAAATTGAAGGGCGCTGATCGAAACCCGATCTCCCCCTCGCGCCCGCAGTGAATGATGATCCCCTCGACTGCTGATCCGACACATCCTGAAGGAAGAGTGATGCGCATCTCCTGCTTTGATGGCGCTGCGCCATTTTTTACCTTGCGCCCGCATCGAAGCGGCGCGCGTGCGGAGTGAATCGGAACGCGCCCGCTTGGTATCGCAGGCGCGCAGTACACTGCGGGCGCATCCCGCTTCACTCCGCCAGGTGTCCGAAGCGCTGCGCACCAGATGAAAAGCGCGCGGGACAGTGTCGCGAGCGCTTCGGACGCAACACCCACCCCTCCGGGCGCAATCCGCAGCGCTCTGGACAGAGTCGGATCGCCATCGAAAAAACGGCGGAGTGAATCCGGGCATCTCGGCATTGCTTCTGGGTTATCCGGCATGGAATCCCCCCGCGCCCCAATCGAATCAGAGAGTGCCGGAATCGTAGACGACTGACTGGTAATCCAAGCGGACGCACGCGGAATCGAATGGGCGTCCTCCGGCATCGAAGCCGACGCCTTTGGTATTGAAGGAGACGCACTGAAAGTCGAAGCGGACGCGGAACTCAGTGAGATGTTTCCTCGATTTCATCTTGAAAAACGGGCTCAACTGCGTTGAATGACCGCCATTGTCGGGTTACCCTCGCGACCATGGGGAAGAAGCCAAATCTCGACAAAGCAATCGCTAAACCCTCAAACGCCGCCCATGCCGCAAGGTCCTCCGTGGGCCTCGACATCCGCGTCTTCGAAAAAACGGGCAGCTTTTGTTGTCACTGTGGTTAGCACGCACCGTAAACGAGCAATTGAAGGAGCGGCAAATGGCAAAATCTCGTCGACCAAGTAACTCACCATCTGCCCCGATACGGTCTGACAATGCTGACAATGAATTGCCGGCTGCGGTAACAAATTGGATTCGGAATGTCTTTGCGACATGCAATCGACGGATTACGGAAAAACTCTGTAATAACCCGAATGCGCCAGAGGAAACATTCGATCTTAGCTGGATCGAACACCTCTCCGAATATTCGTCACCTACGCGCATCGACAAGTCTTGGGTTGTACGTATCGATGCCCATTACTTGGGCGGGTTACGGCATTTCATGAGTTGGGAAATCGCTGATATTGGGCTGCTGCTGTTTGTGCGCCGGAAAGGGGCACTCACAGTTCAAAAGGTCGCGATTCTTCAATCTAAGCGGCTGTACCCCACGAATTCGCTTGTTCGAGAAGAACGTATGATCGACTACGAAATCGGCTTTGCGAGGATAGCTGATCCAGAGGATCTCGCCCGTAGCATAACGGCAAGTACGGAATTCAAATTCACTGATACGTGCAAGTATGGAGCAATGTCAGCCGGGTCAGAGCAATCAGAAGCGATCGAAGCCTACCTCAAGCAAAATGGCATTCCTGTACACTATCAATTTTATAACCCCGTGGATGTCCCATTCGCTGCGCAGATTCCTCTGCAAAAACGATTGACATTGCAAGGCCAGCCCGCTCTGGGCATCCGGGTAATGCGGGCCACAGACGTGCATGGTGTCCTTAGTAAACTTGTTAAAGGCGGCCATCCATCACTTGCCCAGCTTAAAGCGGTACAGGGATATGACGGTTTGGGTGGTTGGTCTCTTGAGAATTTCATTGTCGATCTCTTCCTTGGTTGTCGCGAGGGAACACACTTTAAATCTGTGAATGACCAAAAGATGTACAACCTATTTAACCGGCGATCTGGACCAATTAGTTCTGCCATCGCGATTACGATCGAGGAAATTTAATAATATGGATGACTGGCTCCCAATTTAGGTCAAGCAGATTGACAAGGTTAGCCCTCCGGAAATTGACAGGTTTGAAGCTGCGATTGAACGAGAAAGCGAGAAGAATTGATTCTCCCAATCCCGCGATCTACGATGCAATACTTCATGCTTGGCCTCTGGGGAAAAATCATCGCCCTCTGCACCGCCGCCTGTATGCTGTTTGTCGGCAACGCCTGCGTCTGCGGGCAGATGTCGGTTCTTCCTGAGACAAAGCATTGCGAAGATCATTCCTGCTGTGCGATGTGCCGCCACACAACACCCGGCCAGCATCGCGAGAGTCAGACTTGTGGCCATTGCCATTCGCTATTGACGGCCGAAACCGCCGCGGTGAAACATCTCTCACCATCCCTCGACCAGGCGTTTGCATTTGCGCCTTTAGAGAATCTTGATCTCTTTCAGATTCAATCGATCGTTCATCTGGCCTCGACAGATCAGCCTCGCCCATTTATTGATCAAACGACACTTCTCGGCTTGAGCTGCGCGCTCAACACGTGATTCTCTGATTAGTTTTGAAGCAGTTGTGGACTCCGTCCTAAAACTGTAGCCGCGGGGATCCCGCTTGCGGGAGGTGACCCTGCGTCGCCCGCTTTTGCCTTGCGTGGGATTGACGAAGGCGACGCGGCTACAAAATCGGAATCTCATTATGAACGCGCGAATGGGTTTGCTTGCGATTTTCGGATTGTCATTGATCGGATGCGCTTCGCCGCCAAAAGATTCAGGGTTTGGCGATGTGCAACAGATGGCCACGGAGCACATCGGCCACGCCGTTCAGTGGAATCAGCACACCGACGACGACCAGGCCGTCGAAGCCTCCGTGCATGCGATGCTACACGAAGAATTGACGCTCGACCGGGCGGTGCAGATTGCGCTGATTAACAATCACAACCTCCAGGCCAGCTATGAAGATTTAGGAATCGCCCAGGCCGATCTCGTGCAGGCGGGGCTGCTGCAAAATCCGGTCTTCAACGCCATCATTCGCCTCCCCGACGGCGGCGGAATCACCGACATGGAACTCAGCGTCACGCAGAATTTCATCGATCTCCTTTCGATGCCGCTCCGAAAAAAGGTGGCGGCGGCGAGCTTTGAATCCACAAAATTAAAGGTCGCCCAGCAGATCGTCGATCTGGCTGGCGAAGCGCAGGCCGCGTTTTATTCCGCTCAGGCAGCCCAGCAGATCGCCCAAATGCAGCACGCCGTGATGCAAAGCTCCGCCGCCTCATTCGATGCAACTAAACGAATTCACGATGCGGAAAATATGAGCGATCTCGATTTCGCGACGCAGCAGGCGCAGTACGAGCAGGCCAAGCTTGATGAGGCCCAAGGAGAAGCCGACAGCGCACTGGCTCGCGAGCGTTTGAATGAAATCATGGGCGTCTGGGGGTCAAATACAGAATGGAAAATTACATCACATCTGCCGGAGATGCCCGCGACCGCAATCCCGATCGATGGCCTGGAACAATTCGCATTGAAACAGCGGCTCGATCTCGCGCAGGCCCGGCAGGAGGTTGAGGTGGCCTCGCGGAATATCCGAGCATCAAATCTATTCGGCCCTTTCACCGATTCGAGCCTCGGAATCGACACCGAGCACGATCCATCCGGCCAGTGGGTCACCGGGCCCACGCTGAGTATCCCCATTCCGCTCTTCGATACCGGGCAGGCGAAAGTCGCAAAGCTCAAAGCGCAATGGCGGCAGGCGCACGAACAATACGCGGCCAAATCGGTCGAGGTGCGATCGCAAGTGCGAACCGCCTGGCGCCAGATGCAGGCGGCGCACGATCGCGCCGAGGAATATCGCACGGCCATCGTGCCGCTTCGACAAAAAATCGTCGAGCAGACGCAGCTTCAATACAACGGCATGCTCGTCGGCGTATTTCAGTTGCTTGACGCAAAGCAAAACGAGATCGACGCGAATCGCGAATACGTCGCATCCCTTCGCGAATACTGGCTGGCAAGAACAGGCCTTCAAAAAGCCCTCGGCGGACGGCTGCCGAAAGATCAAGGAGAATTAAAATGATTTCAAGACGAACGATGATCGGCAAAGGGGCCGCAGCGCTGGCGGGCGGAGCGATATTGCTCGAATCGCTTGCAAACAGTCATCGCGCGCAGGCCGCGGAAGGGGGGCAGACATCGCCATCGCCCGGACAACCCAACGTGGATTACACGCCCGTGACAACACCGAACGGAACCACGTTGGCGTTCAAGATCGTCGATGGCGTAAAGGTATTTCATCTCATCGCAGAACCTGTCTCCCACGAATTCGCGCCGGGCCTGGTCGTGCAATGCTGGGGATATAACGGCCACACGCCCGGCCCGACGATCGAAGTCGTCGAAGGCGATCGCTGCCGGTTTTATGTGACAAACCGATTGCCCGCGCCAACAACGGTTCACTGGCATGGCGTGCGCGTCCCCAACGGCATGGATGGCGCCAACGGCCTGACGCAAAAATCAATCGCGCCCGGCGAAACTTTCAAATATGAGTTCACGATCCCCAACGCCGGCACGTATATGTACCACCCGCATTTCGACGAGATGACCCAGCAGGGCATGGGCATGATGGGCATGTTCGTCGCGCATCCGCGCCGCCCGACAGGCCCAAAGATCGACCGCGATTTTGCCATCATGCTCAGCGAATGGCGAATCGATCCCGGCACCAGCAGGCCCGTCACCACCGAGATGACCGATTTCAACATCTTCACCATGAACAGCCGCGTTTATCCCGCGACCGATCCCCTGATCGTCAAACTCGGCCAGCGCGTGCGCATTCGCCTCGGCAACCTCAGCGCGATGGATCATCACCCCATCCATCTGCACGGTTATCAATTCAAAGTCACCGAAACCGACGGCGGACTCGTCCCCGAAGCCGGCCAATCCCCCGCCAACAGCGTGCTCGTCTCGGTCGGCAGCACGCGCGCGGTGGAATTTGTCGCCGATGCCCCCGGCGATTGGCCCATGCACTGCCACATGACCCATCACGTGATGAACCAGATGGGCCACAAGGCTCCAAATCTGATTGGCGTAAAGACCAACGGCCTCGATGAAAAAGTTCAGAAGGTGCAGCCCGGATACATGACGATGGGTGCCAATGGGATGAATGACATGGCCGGCATGAGCATGCCCCTGCCCAAAAACAGCATCCCCATGCTCTTTGGCAAAGGGCCGTTCGAGGTCATCGACATGGGCGGAATGTTCACGATCCTGAAAGTGCGCAAAGACATCCCGAATTACGACGACCCAGGTTGGTATCAACATCCGCCGGGCACAGTGTCAGTCGAAGCGACCCCAGATGAATTGCATCGAGATGGAATCGACGTAAACAGTTGAACCGCCACCGGCATTGCCACTTCAGTGGCAATGTCTTCTCCCTCACATTGTGTCGTTTCAGAATGGCGCTGGTTAATATCGGTAACAGAACCCTTTGTCAGCAGCGTCTGGATGGATAAACTTAAGGTGCGAACTAACTTGTAGCCGCGACGCCTGCGTCGCCTTTCAATGGGCAATCAACAAGGGCGATGCAGGGTCACCTCCCACGAGTACATGGGATCCCGCGGCTACAATCGCTCAACATCGGAGACCGCCATGCCAATCAGCGCCCGAAACCAATTCAAGGGGAAAGTCGTCGCCGTCAAAGGCGGCTCGGTGATGAGCGAGGTCGTGATCGACATCGGCGGCGGACATCAGATCGTCTCTTTGATCAGTGCATCATCCGCCAAGCGATTGAAACTGAAGAAGGGCAGCACTGCGGTCGCGGTCATCAAAGCGACCGAGGTCATCGTTTCGACCGATTTTCCCGCCGACGAAGAGTAACCCATGCCGCGTGCAAAGAAGCGAGTCGTGCTGCGCGGCAAGCTCTGGATCGAGATCGCAGAGCAGCCTGCGCTCACCGAAGCCGGGGCCGATCTTCTCGAACAGATCGAAGCCTGCGGTTCGCTCTCAGAAGCGGCGCGACGATTGCGCTTTGCCTATCGCCGCGCCTGGCTCCTGATGGATGCCATGAATCGCCTCTGGCCCCAGCCCGTCGTCATCACCGCCACCGGCGGCCAGCGAGGCGGCGGGGCACGACTCACCGATTTCGGCAAGCATATTTTGCACACCTATCGCGATCTCCAATTCCAACTCGAACATCTTCTCGATTCCGCCGGTAATCCATTTCACCCAGCTCCATAACCAGGCAATCGCACATAGCCGTTTCTGTAGCCGCGGCGCCTGCGTCGCCTCCGTTTTGCTGAAGATCAAGGCGACGCTGACATCGCAGTTACAGGTTTGGATTCAGTACGGTGAACATACGATTGCGCTGACAGCCGCAGTAATACTTGACGCGTTATATACCGGAGTATACAAAGCCTCCGCTCTGTCGTAGGCATTCATGCGCGCACAAAAAGCCCATCCTGCTTTCACGCTCGTCGAACTGCTGGTCGTTATCTTCGTCATTGCACTTCTGATCGGCCTGCTGATGCCCGCCCTCCGCGGCGCGCGCGAATCGGCAATGCAGATCCGATGCGCAGCCAATCTTCGGCAATGGACATCCGCCGCAATGATGTACGCCAACCAGGAACATGGCTGGCTGCCGCGACGCGGGCAGGGGGCGCAGGCCACCACCGTGCTCGATCGGCCCACCGACTGGTTCAACGCGCTCCCTCCGATGTTCCACGCGACGCCTTATATCGATCTGGTGAATCAAGGGCAGATGCCTCGCCCCGGCAATGGCTCGATCTGGATGTGTCCCGTCGCCGTCGATGGCGGGCAGACCAACTTTTTTGCCTACGCCATGAACATGCGGCTTTCGACGTGGAACGCGCCCAACCCCGATCGCATCAATCGCGTCGGCCCATGGAGCAATCTGGTCTTCATGACCGACGCGCCCGGGGCTTATTGCTCCGTGCTGCCCGCCAACGCCAACTACAGCCCAATCGCGCCGCATCATGGCCGGCTGAACATCGCATTCATGGACGGGCATGTCGCCTCATACAAAGGCGATGAAGTGGGCTGTGGCGTCGGCGATCCGCACCGCGTGGATGTCCGATGGATCATCCCCGATTCCACCTGGGCCGGCCCGGGCGCCGGAGGAAGCTAAGCCCACCCACAAAACTATAAAGCCGCGACCAGTGGTCGCGATCTTTCTGTTGTCAATCTCATTCATTGAAGGAGTTCGAATGTTACGATCAATTCGTTTCCTGGCGACCGCATCGGCGATCGCCATCTGCAGCGCGACTTCTGTCACATCTGCATTGACCTTCTCGACGATTCCATCATCGGATACATTTGTTTCCACTAAATTACCCGACAACAATTACGGCGGCGCCGGCGCACTTGAAGTTTCCGCTTCCGGCGCCACCAACGGCGGTTACGAAAGCCTCCTGCAATTCGATCTTTCTGGCGCTAAATCCAGCTTCGACGCCGGCCAATCGCAAATCACCGCCGTGACGCTTCAATTAACCGCCACGGCTCCCGGCAATCCGATTTTCAACGCAAACGCCGCCGGATCATTTACCCTTACCTGGATGCAAAACGACGGATGGACAGAAGGAAACGGAAATCCAGGCACGGCGAGTACAACCGGCGGCGTCACCTTTAATACACTCCCTTCGTTTCTAGGCGCTTCGGACACCTCTCTCGGAAATTTCAATTTCGTCGGCGGAAACAGCGGCATCGCGACCTATACGCTCGGCTTGCCCAATTCATTTGTCTCCGACATCCTTTCCGGCGGAAGCGTCAGCCTGCTTGTGACGCCCAACGATAGCTCGGTCAGCTATCTTTCCAATTCGCGCAGTTTCGGCACGACCACCGCCAGGCCTCTGCTGACAATCACCGCGACCACCGCGCCAGAGCCGTCGGTTGTTATATTGGTTGGCGGAATCATGTTGCTGGGTCGCCGAAGGAGATTGGCCTGATGAAGTTCACTTCTCGCGTATTGATCGCATTGATGATGACTTCGGTGAGCATTATTGCGCAGGCTGCGCCAACCACCCAGCCACGCTCCGTGCGTATCGCCGTCATCGGTGGAATGAACGAAACAGGATTCTGGGATGCCATCTCCCACCGCTTCGAGCAAACCACCGGCATTCAGGTGAACGCCGTCGCCACCGGCAACAAAGACGGCATCGCCAAGGTCTTCAAGCAGGGCGGCATCGATCTGATCGTCATGCACACCAGCGACACAATCGTCAATCTCGTCGCTGACGGCTATGCGATCGATGCCCAGCCGTGGGTGAAAAATGATTTCATCATCGTCGGCCCGCCCGACGATCCCGCCGGCATCAAAGGCATGACCGACGCCGCCCAAGCCCTTAAAAAAATCGCCAAAACCAAAAGCACCTTCGTCATTCACGCCAGCCTGGGCGCCCAGGAAGTCCTGCGAAACATTCTTGAGCCCAACGAGATCGAACTCGATCCCGATCACACGACCGCCCTGATCGATGACCATCAGCGGAAGGTATTGAAGATCGCCGCGGACAAAAAAGCATATACGCTCATTGGCCGAATTCCCTTCCTGAACGGCAAGCTTCCCAACGCCGGCATGGTGGTCATGGTGAAAGACGATCTTCGCCTGCGCCGCCCCTTCATGGTGGCCGTCGCCAACCCCGCGAAGATGGGCGATGTCCATCTCGGCGAAGCCAGAATGCTCGCCGCCTTCTTGCGAAGCGATTCAACCCAGGCGTGGATCGGCACCTTCGGCAAGGGAAAGTTCGACGATCAACCGCTCTTTTTCCCCATCACCGAATCAACCGCCACCACGCAGCCGGTCAGTGCGATCCTCAGCGTCGTCGGCCACGTTCCGCATCCGTTGTTTCTGGACGCCGATTCATTGAAAAAGCTTCCCCGGCATTCATTGGATGTGAAGGGCAAAGACGGAAAACCAGCCCACTATGAAGGCGTGTTCGTCGCCGACGTGCTGAAGCAAGCGGGCATTCCCCTGGCCGATCATCAGATGACCCGGGCCAATCTTCCTTTGTACGTTCGCGTCGCAGCTGCCGATGGTTATGCCGCCGTCTTTTCGATCTCCGAACTCGACGACGACATCGCCGTGCATTCGATCCTGCTCGCTGACCAAAAAGACGGCCAGCCCTTGAGCGACCGCGACGGCCCGCTACGCCTCATCGCGCCGCAGGAAATGCAGCAGGCCCGCTGGGTCAGGCAGGTCCAATCCCTTACGGTGGTTCAATCAAACTGACGCCATCACCGCATCCGCGGACGCAACCGCGCTAAAAAACACATCGCTTTCGCGATCGAGATATTCCGTCAGTACATCGCCATCCAGATTGATCTCCGCGGTCTGAACATATCGGGCAGGCAATTTCACCGCGCCCGGTGCGGCCAAATCATTCACCATTTGTTGCGAGCGAATAATCCACACCCGATCCGCCGCACCCGCATCAAAAAAGCTTCGCGCCAGCGTCGGTCCGGGCTCGACCAGCAGATGCGTGATCTCCGAAAAATCTTTTCTCGCCAGCAAGCGTGGCAGCGAGATGCGTCCATCGTCATCCGCATCCGCGACCACCAGTCGCACACCCTTTGAAAGCAACGGCTTAACTCGATCCGCTGCAAAACCGGCCGATGTGAGATAAATATCGACGGGCATCTCCTCCGCCGACTTCACTAACTGCGAATCCACCGGCGTTCGCAATTTGGAATCCAGCACAATCCGTGCTTGAAGCCGCGATGTCTCCACATCGCGTGCCGTCAGCATCGGATCATCCGCCAAAACCGTGTTGATTCCAACGAGGATTGCATCACAACGCGAGCGAAACTGATGGACAACACGATTCGCGGCGGCGTTGCTGATCTGCATCCGCGTCCCGCCAGGGCCTGCAATTTTCCCGTCGGCGGTTTGAGCCCACTTCAGCGTGATGTAAGGCCGGTGAAATTTCGTCTGGGCAATAAACGGCGCGATAAGCTGTGTCGTCTCAGCTTGAAGTTCTTCTGCCACACGATCGACCTGAACGCCCGCATCCCGCAGCATCGCGATCCCTTTGCCGTCCACATCCGGATTGGGGTCGAGGCAGCCAACCACAACCCGCGCGATCTTCGCCTCAATCAATCGCGGCGCGCACGGCGGAGTCTTTTTATTCGTGTGACAACAAGGTTCCAGAGTGACATACACCGTCGCCCCCGCCGGCGATTCACTGCAATTCGCCAACGCCGTAGGCTCAGCATGGGCCCCCCCAAAAGCCTGTGTATGCCCCTCTCCGATGACACGTTCCCCCTTCACAATCACGCACCCAACCGATGGATTAGGCTCGGTGCTCCCCCGCCCCTTCATCGCAATCCGAATCGCCCGGCGAAGATGCTGAACGTCCAAATCGTTCATCGCATCACTCGTTGGTTTGTGGTTCCAGCTTCGTCTGCCCTTCGGGCTTGTGAAAAAAGCTGTAAACGATCATCAGAAACACGCCCGTGCAAAGCAACGTATCCGCCACGTTGAAGATCCACGGAAAAACGGTCTGCCAGCTATGAAAATAACCCCGCAGCGGGTTCTTCCAGTCCGGCAGCGCATAAATCATGTCGCGCACATACCCCAGGCGAATGCGGTCATACATATTCCCCAGCACGCCCGCCAGCAACATCCCCAGCAGAAGCTGATAAAACCACCGATTCTGGCTGTGAGCAAAAAGCGAAGTCAGCACCGCGATCGCGATGATCGACACGATCACAAACAGCCAGCGCTGCCCACGCCCCATGCCAAAGACCGCGCCTTGATTCGCCGTCACGTGAAACTGAATCCAGTTCGGAATCAAAATATAATCCGGCCCGCTCGGTTGAACATCCGCCCGCCCATCCGGAAGCGACGCGTCCGGCACAAATACAACCCCACTGGACAAATGTTGAAACGCCAACTCCTTCGTCCACAGATCAATGCCCAAACCAAAAATCGTCACTCCCACAAAAAGGGCAACGGCCAACGGAGATCGAAATGGCGAATCGCTTTTATTCACTAAAAGAATGATAGAGAGGGCAAGGGGAACTCACAAATCACAACGCACAACTCACAAAAATAACCAAGGCAAAAACACCCAAAGTTTTGAATTTGAGATTTTCTGCCTTTTGAATTTGTTTGTAATTTGATGCTTGAAATTTGGAGCTTATTTGTGGGTTGCAGCTTGTGATTGGTGGCCCATCCATCACACACGTCGAATGCCCATGCCCGTCCGTTCCATCATGCGGGCATGTTCGATGGAGTATTTGGCCCAGGGTTGAGCCTCAAGCCGGGCTTTGCTGATCGGCTTGCCCGTGCCTTCGCACAGGCCGAACGTGCCGTCCTGAATCTTCGCCAGCGCCTGGTTGATCTCGCGAAGCAGCCCGCGTTCTTTCTCAACCAGACCCAGCGTGAATTCCTGCTCGTAATTGTCCGTCCCCATATCCGCCATGTGCAGCGGCAGATTGGAAAGATTGCTCCCTTGGGTCGAGCGAAGGGCTTCGCGTTCCATCGAGCTCATATCCCCGACCAGTTCGCGGCGTTTAGCCAGCAACAGCTCGCGGAAATGTTCCAGTTCCCGCGTATTCATCCCCGCCTGATTTTTCCGTGGCTTGCCATTCGTCGGCACCGGCGACGGAACCGTCATCGTTTCAGAAATCGGAGCGCTCGATTCGACTTTCTTGCTGGCTTTCCCCGAGCTTTTCAGCGCGACGATCGGCTTCGGCGCAACCTTCGCCGGCAGCGGCTTTTTGCCGCCTTTTGCCGGTTTCAAAATAACCGATGACCGACTGATGGATTTGGCCGGCGCCTTGCCTGCCGACGCCTTCGCCTTAGAGGGTTTTTTCACTGATGACTTGGCCACAAAGACCCCTCTCTCCTTACGCAGGTGACAATCTCAAATGCCGCTCACATAGTCACTTACAGCCGCTCCGGGTTCAGAGTTCAGCAAGTATATCAGCTTAAAAACCCAGAGTCAATTTGGGCGGGGAACCGGGAAGGTGGTCGGTTTGAAACCCGAATTTTGAGGTAGGCCTCGGTAGAGCGCGTCTTTCAGCTTTTCTGAGCAAACTGGTCATACGCAAAAATCGCCGCGATCCCCACAGCGGCCGCGACCACAACGTGAAAGATGGGAGATGCTGCTGGGAAAATCGCGTGAGAAACCAACAAGGCCACGAGGATGATTGTGATCCGGGCAATTCTTCTCATGCTCATCCCCCCATCCTACCGCGTATACAAAAACTTGCGACAGGCCACGCCCATTTGGATTTGCACCCGCCCTCATCGTTTAACCTTGTCGCGAAAATCGAGCGTAAAACAAAATACCCGCATCTGCCCGTCCAACTGCGCAGCGCCAAAAAAACACAAAATTCCCATTTTCAAAAATAATGATCCCCATTTCCAATCCGCCACAACGGTTTCCAACAAATCTGTTGCCCTCGCCCGACGCTTTTCGCGCAGCGCCTCCGTAACGATTAGAGCACGATGCTCCGCGCCGTCGCCGGCGCGCTCTTTGAAAAATCGAAGGCCACGATTGTCCCGTGCACGACCATGCACGAATTTGCACGATCTACAAAAATCATCTCAACAAGCTTCGCAGCTCGGTGAGATAAACCAGGCAGAAACCAACGGTATCGACTTCAATCTCAATGCGGATGAAGCGTCTTCAGATGGTGGACAAACCACAAGAGCAGCAAGCTGACTCCCGCCCACGGGATGATGCGAAGGGTGATCGCCTGGGCAAAGGTTCGGCCGCAGACGGGGCAGGTTTCCGATTCGCGTTCAACTTGATTACGGCATGCCGGGCATCGACGAAGACTCATAAAGAATCCTTGGCTATGCCCTCGCCAACCATCATATCGATTTCCCGGCTTCATTTCATCTTCCCTTGAAGGTTTCAACCTATACCATTTGGCCATGCGACCATTCGATGATCTCTCGGAACGCGAGATTCTTGCGTTGGCCATCGCCCAGGAAGAAGAGGATGGGCGAATCTACGCGGATTTTGCGGATGGATTGAGGGAACAATATCCCGCAACGGCCCAGGCGCTGGAGAAGATGCAGTCGGAAGAATCAGGCCATCGCCACCGCCTGCTCGATCTCTATCGCCAGCGCTTTGGCGATCATATCCCCCTCATCCGCCGCGAAGATGTTAAGGGATTCGTGAAACGCCGCCCCGTCTGGCTCACCCGGCCACTCGGGGTCGAAGTCGTCCGCAAGCAGGCGGCGGCCATGGAGGTCGAGACACGCCGCTTTTATCTCAAAGCCGCCCAACGCAGCGGCGATGCGGGTACGCGACAACTCCTGGGCGATCTGGCCGACGAAGAACGCCAGCACGCCGCCATCGCCGAAAAATTAGAGAAAGACCAGGCCGCCCTCGGATTGCACGCAGAAGAAAAAGAAGCACAACGCCGACTCTTCGTCCTTCAAATCGTTCAGCCCGGCCTGGCGGGATTGATGGACGGAAGCGTCTCCACCCTCGCCCCAATCTTCGCCGCCGCGTTTGCAACCCACAACACCTGGGAAACGTTCCTGGTCGGTTTGGCCGCGTCGCTCGGCGCCGGCATCAGCATGGGATTCGCCGAGGCGCTCTCCGATGACGGCAGCCTGACCGGCCGCGGACACCCATGGATTCGCGGCGTCGTATGCGGCCTGATGACCACCGCCGGCGGCATCGGCCACACATTGCCTTACATGATTCACAGCTTTCAACTCGCAACATCAGTCGCGATATTCGTCGTCGCAATCGAACTCGCAATCATCTCCTGGATTCGCCACCGCTACATGGACACGCCATTACTTTCGGCGCTGTTTCAAGTCGTGATTGGTGGCATATTGGTCTTCCTGACCGGAATTTTAATTGGAACGTCGTAATGAAAAACGTTTGCATGATTCTGTGTTCGATCGCTTTAGTTTTTGTCGTCGGATGCGCCGATGGCCCTTATCGAATTACCGTTGACGGATCGACCTATTACACCAAGCAAATCGAGCGGGGGAAAGATGGGAAAATCAAGTTCACTGATGCGTTGAACAACGCAGAGATGACGCTTTATGACCAGCCCGGCACCTTTGCCGTGAAGACAGAAAAGCTGGATTCCAACAACTTCGATACGATCGTCGCCAGGCTGAAGTCACAGCACGGGAAGTGAGTAAATCTGGGGACAAACGCCAAATTGTTATTTTCTATTATTTGCACGGGGCATTGATATAATCCGCCCCAATTCCTCCGGCTGACGGGGGTGGGAAAATGGGCAACGGGCAGCCATTTCTCTTTTTTATTCATTTCAACTGTGGAGGAAGTAATGAGGCAGGGAATTCGTGCGCAGCGGTCGAAATCTGTTTCCAAAGCGATTATCGCAACCATCGAATCGCTGGAGCAACGCAGGCTTCTCAGCGGGCAGGCGCCGGTCGCCAAGGTGGATACGTTTTCATTGAATGAGGACGAGCAGTTTTCCATCTCGCCTGGCCAAACATCGCTCTTCGTAAACGGCAATGGAAATACCGTCAACGGCGTTCATACTTTTACCGAAGCGGATGGCCATTTCAGCGCGAGCGGAAATTCAAACTTCCTGACGATCTCATTCGATCAAGGCGATTTCTTTTCCGATTATTTCGCCAGTTTCGGGGCGCCCAGCGGACAGCAGTTGGCGGCCGGCGAAACATTTACCGGTACAGTCGCGCAAAACTTTGGCAGCGATCAAGCGGTATTGTCGGTCGGCAGCGGGGGAAATTCTCCCGACTTCAACGAGACTGGCCAGTTCACTGTCCTCCAGGCCAATTTTGATGCAAACGGAAACGTCACCAATTTTGCCGCCAGCTTCAACCAGGGCAACGGCGATCCCATCGGCATGGTGGAATACCATTACCTCGCGCCTGGATTGAAGTCAGGCGTGCTTGCCAACGACACCGACGCCGACAGCACCAATCTGACCGCGAAGCTCGCAACCGGCCCGTCGCATGGATTGCTTTTCTTCAATTCCGACGGCACATTCCAATATGCTCCGTTTCAAAACTACAACGGCACGGATAGCTTCACCTACATCGCCAGCGACGGCGTAAACAACAGCGCAGCCGCCAAGGTCACGCTGAACATCGCGCCGGTTGACGATGCACCGACATTTGTCGCGGGGCCCGATGTGACCATCAACGAAGACGCCGGCCCGCAAACGATAAAACATTGGGCGACGAAGATTTCCGCCGGCGGCCCAGATGAGGCCGGCCAGCAACTGGTTTTCAACATTAACGACAGCACGAATTCGGCCCTCTTTGATGTCGAACCCTCAATCAATGTCGCCACCGGCGATCTCACTTTCACGCCAAAGAAAGGGGTCTACGGAAGCGCCGATATCGGCGTTGAACTCGATCAGGTCGACGGTGCTAACGTGCCAGGTGGCACTGGACCGTTACAGTTCGGCATTTTCATCAATAAAGTGAATCACAAGCCGGTTGCAGTGAACGATGCGTTTACAACGCCGGTGAATACCAAGCTGGTGATCTCCCCGAAGGCGTCGGAAACGTCTCTCTCCCTGGTCGACGAAGACGGATCGCATTTCTATACGCAGGCGGATGGCCAATTCGACTTCTCGCCTTTTTTCAACACGGAATTCTCTTTTGCGATCGGCAATAACGGAGATGACGTCACTCAGCTGAACTTCGGCGCGCCGGCAGGCAAGGATTTAGTTCCGGGACAATATAACAATGCGAACTCCACCGGCGACCCCGACTCTCCCTTCTTACATTTGGAAGGGCTTGGCGATCCCGATGATTATCAAATCGGCCAGTTCACCATTTTGCAGAATCGATCCGACAATACCGGCAATCGCTTCGCCGCCAGCTTTTCCGTCAGCCCCGCCACCGATCCGGATACCGTCGTATCGGGCACGGTGAAGTTTGACTACGCGCCGTCCGCAGGTGCGCAGGCGAATGATTCAGATCCGGACAACGACGCGCTCACCGCCAAAATTGTTACCGGCCCGACTCATGGTACGGTGGCGATGAATCCAG
>DATAPK010000052.1:0-5985 GCA_036265245.1 Tepidisphaeraceae bacterium
TGTCGATCCTGTCTTCACCAACGCCGCCGGTGTCGATGGCGTGACAGGAAATGAAGACGATGACCTGCGCCTCCGGCCAAGCTCACCCGCCGCGGATGCAGGCAACAAAAACGCCAGCGGACTGACCGGAATCACCACTGACCTCGCCGGCGCGCCGCGCTTCACCGATATTCCCACAGCCCCCGACACCGGGCTCGGCACCGCGCCGCTCGTGGATATGGGCGCGTACGAAGCCCAGCCCGGAATGGTCACCGATGCTTTCGGACCGTATTACGTCGCCGCCGGTGGAAGCATCTCGCTGAAGAGCTACGGTTACAGCGATCAGCCTGGCACCCTTTCTTATTCGTGGGATCTTAATGGGGATGGAATATACGACGATGCTACGGGTCCAAATCCAACCTTCTCTGCGGCAGGAATGACCGGCCCGGCGACGATCACCATCGGCCTGCAGATCACCGATACAGCCAGTCATACTAAGAGGGCTTCGGCCACTCTAAAAATTATTCCACACGTGATCTACGTTGATGATTCCGCCCCTGGCGCGAACAACGGCGGCAGTTGGACCGATGCCTACCGCAGCCTTGCCGCTGCCATGCAGGATGCGCTTGTGGGAACGGAGATTCACGTCGCGCAAGGCACTTACCACGCGACAGACGACAACGATCCGTCGAAATCCCTGGCAATGAAAAACGGGGAGCAACTCCTCGGTGGGTATGCCGGTTACGGGGCGGCGAATCCTGACGCCAGGGATACCATTGCACATCCCGCGATCCTCAGCGGTGACATCGGAACCGTCGGCGACAATTCCGACAACACTTACAGAATCCTTCTCGCAAATCTTGTTGACAACACCACAACGATTGATGGCTTGACGTTCACTGGCGGCAATGCTTCGGTGTTCGATTTCTTCAGTGGTTCTGCCATTTTGGTAACAGCCGCAAGCCCCGCAATCAACAATTGCACATTTAAATCAAACACTGCCATTGACGCTCCTTTGAATCTGAACGGCTCCTCATCCCTGGTCACCAACTGCCTCTTCATCGCCAATTCATCGACCCTCGAAGGTGGGGCCGTGCGGATCAATCCCGCTCCCTCTTCAGGCGATCCGCCCCCAACGCCGGGCACTCCACTCAGGCTGGCGGACTGCGTCTTCATCGGCAACTCCGCGCCCGCAGGTGGCGCAATATTTAGCTTTCTGACGTTTCCACAATTGAGCCCGCAAGTCATCATCGATGGCTGCGTATTCAGCAACAACAAGGCAACCACCGACTCTAGCGCCGGTATCATTAGCGACGGAGGCGCGATTGACATCTTCAATAGTCCTCCGCAAAGCACATCTCCAACCATCACCAATTCGATTTTCTGGCAGAACACCTCCCCTTCTGGCACGACCATTAACGGCTCCGCGACAATCTCATTCTGCGGCGGCAGCGTCAGCGGCTTTACCGGCTTCTCCGGTGATCCAAAATTTGTCCGCAACCCCAGTTCCGGCGCCGATTCCATCTGGGGCACCGCCGACGACGATCTCGGCGATCTTCATCTTCAGTCAACTTCGCCCGCGATCGACGCCGGCTTTAATGGCAACGTCCCCACAGGCATCACGCTCGACTTCGCCGGCAACCCGCGCTTTGCGGATATTTCCGGCATGCATGATCCTGGCGTGATCGTCGATATCGGAGCCTACGAAGCAACCGCCGCTCTTCTCGCAAAGAATATTTCGCTTCAGTCCCCGCCGCAGCCCAGCGTGTTCCAAGTTGTCTTCAACGAAAATCTCGACCCCGCCAGTGTCGAAAGCAAAGATCTGTCGTTCTCAAATATTGGCACCGGACAAACGATCGACGGCGCTTCGGTAACCGCCGCCAGCTATAACTCAGCCACCTTTACTTCGGTTTGGGCGCTGACGTCTTCTCTGCCCGATGGCAATTACCACGCAACGCTTGGTACATCGAGCATCTCCGACGCCGCCGATCACTCGACCAACGCAAGCGGAATCAGCATCGATTTCTTTTTCCTCTCCGGCGACGCCAATCACGATAGAACGGTGAACATGGCGGATTTCAACGCACTGGCCGCCAACTTCAACAAAACCAGCGTCGGACTTTCCGGCGGAGACTTCAATCTCGATGGCAAGGTGAATTTGATCGATTTGAACATGTTGGCGAGTAACTTTGGCGCCACCCTCGCAACACCGGCTGCGCCGGTTGCCGAATCCTTACCATCGGCACAGTCTTCTATTCCAAATCTTTTCTCGGATACTCAGATCGCCCCGCTATCGAGAGAACTTTCTCTGCTATGAGTGATCACAGAGAGTTGAATGGAGCCGGCGGGACACCAATAAACCTTTTCATTATTTCCATTACAAATTGGTCATCCGTCACGCGCGACGCGATTGTGAACGCTTGATGCAGCGAAACGTGTTCGATCGCGAAACCGAATCAACGCGTATCGCGACGGCTACATGGGCGACTACGCATTGATCGCGGTAACCACTTCGCCGGATTCGAGGCTGATGCGATCCTTGTTCGATCCGGTTGTACGCGCCAAATACCAGTCGATGCCGGCATTTCCGACGAGCGTATCAATGGCGTTGTCGTCATGCACCATCACGCTGGAGAATGTGGCATGGGTTGATCCCACACCTTTTGCGCTCAATTTTGCAATCCGCTGCGAGTAGGTATCGGTGCTTTGCCATTCGGAAAGCAGATCGAGCACCTGTTGTTGGGTTGCGGGATCGCCGCCGTCGTAGGCCGTGCTCCCGCCGATGAGGATGTCCGAGCCGGAATCGCCGTGCAACTCGTCCTTGCCCGCCCCACCGATGACGATGTCGCGTCCGCCGTGGGCGAAGAGTTTGTCGTTGCCGTTGCCGCCGAAGATCACATTTTTTCCTGCGCTGCCGGTGATGTAGTCGTTGCCATCTCCGCCGTAGGACCAGATGTCGGTGTTGATGTCCGGCTCGACAAGGATCTGATCGTTGCCGGCCTGCGCAAACACGAAAAGCCTCGCACCGGGGCTGAAGGTGCCTTGCAAAACGCCATCGATCGTGACCTTGATCTTGCCCGCACTTGCTTTGTCGAATCGGATGATATCGTTGCCGGTCGTTCCGCCGACGTAGAATGCCAACTTGCTTGAATCGGCCGGATCGCGCATGGATGCGATCGCTGCGACCGAGACGGCTTTAGTGACGGCCGCGCTATCCTTGTTGTGTCTGTCGGTCGCCGTCAGTTTTATTTTGAAAGAGCCCTTGTTTTTGTAAATATGGTTGAGAGTAACGCCCGATGCGTTGCCTGCCTTTCGAGCAATTGTGGAAGACGATCCATCACCCCAGTCGATTTTGTAAATGAAGCCCGCCGATGCGTCGCCGGAATCGGGATCGGTGGCGGAGAATTTGAATGTGAGCGCCTGGCCGCGCACGGCGCTCGTCGAGCCGCTGATCGACGCGGTCGGCGCGTGGTTCGTGCCGGTGGTCGGGACGCCGGTGACCGTGAGCGTTGCCGTGGGAGTGGTGGCGTGGTTGACGCTGTTGGTGAAGACGGCGCGATATTCGCGGCCGGACATATTCGGGCCCACGACGCCGATATTCAGCGTGGTGGACGTCGCGTTGCCGATGTTTGAAAAAGTCTTGCCGCCGTTGGTGCTCACCTGCCATTGAACCGTGGGCGTCGGCGTACCGCTAGCGGCGGCGGTGAAGATCACATCCGTGCCGGCAGAGACGGACTGGCTCTTGGGGTTGGTGATGATCGCCGGCGCGGCATTGGCGCCTTGATGCGAAATGCTGCCGGTGAAGGAACTTTGGCTGCCTGTGACCGACAAGGTCGCCCCATTATCGATGATGATTTTCCCGCCTCCTGTAAGCGGGCCCGAGATAACGACGTTGGTGCCCGCGCCGGAGATTTCGATCGTCGCGCCGGATTTGACGGTGACTCCTTTGGGGAAAGATAACAGTCCTGATAGCACCAACGTGCCGCTCTTCACCACCAGCGGGTTTTGCAGCACGGGATCGAGAAGGGTATCAGCGCTCTGGAAACCAATGGATTCAAGTAGTGTTCCAGCGACGGTAATCGTGGCGGCACCCAGGGCGTTGTCGTGCACCACCTTGAACGTTCCGAACGTGATGTCGATATTGCCGCCGAAGGTGGGGCTGGGGCCTGCGACTTTCAGCGTGGCGTGATCCAGCGTGATGTTTCCGACGCCGCTGAGTGCGCCGGTGACCAGGAACGTTCCGACCAGATCGAGCGCGCCGCCGCTGGCAAAATTCAGATTAAACAGATCGAACCTGTTATCGCCGGAGCTGAACTGGACGCTACCGGTGATATTGATCGGGTTGTCCAGCGCTGCTTCGACGGCTGTAGCACTCTGCAATAGGCCGCCCTTGAGTGTCAGCGTTCCCTTGCCAAACCCGTTGCCGTCCTGCCCGTCGATAAGCTTCATCGTGCCACCGGACTCCAGCGTGATAGCTCCGGTGTAGCCAGGAATGCCCGTCGTAGCAGCGGGGTCGCTGGTCAACGATCCAGATTTCACATCGATCTTGCCAGTGCCCTGCAACGGTGTGACATCACCCGTCGGCGCCTGATCCAGAATTAGAACGGTGTTTGTATTGTTGAGGGTAATCAGGCCTGCCACGGGTTGGTTACCATTATCTTCTGAGCCGGCAAAGTCGCCGAACGAGCCGCCGATCAAATTGCGGCCGGAATTACTGAGCGTAACCGCGCCTTGCAGTGATTTGACGAATACAGCATCACCGCTGCCGTCGATCGTCAGCGGCGCGCCGGTCTGGACCGTAAAAAAATTGAAAAGGCCCGCGCTGGCCAGATTAATCGTACTCGTGCCCGCAACACGGGTGGTGTTGATCAGAATGATCGCCTGGTTGGGATCTTTCGGGCTGGAGAAGGTGACGGTTCCCGCCAGCTTGATCGGGTTGTTCAGGATCGCGTCCGCGCCGGAGGAGTTTTGCAGCGTGCCTCCCTTGAGCTCGATCGTGCCGGTTCCCAGGCCGTCGCTGTCCGTGGGGTCGAAATCGTTCAGGATGCCGCCTTCAACGGTGATAGTGCCCGTGTACTTGGGGATTCCCGCGCCGCCATTGACCTGGTCGTTCTCCGATTCGACGGTTCCCTGCTTGAGATCGATCGCACCGCTGCCGCTGAGCGCCGTAAACCTGGTGCCGTTCTCCAGCATCACCTCCGTGCTCGGCCCATCGACGACAATCTCGCCTGGCGTCACGATCGGCTCGGGTTCATCCGGCGGCGCGAAGGTGGCGGTGCCAAATGCGCCACCTACAATGATCTCTCCTATGTTTTTCAATGTCACTGCTCCGCTGAGTGCCTTGAATTCCATGTTCGCAGAGCCAACGAAGGTGGTCGGAGCGGGAGCAGTGAAGTTGCCGAATTCGAAGAGCCCGCCGTTGTCAAGCGTTACGGTGCTGGCGACCTGGACGCTCACCTGCTTGGAGAAACCCATCATCAGCCGGGTGGCACTGAAAAAGTGCGGCGCGTAAAGTGTGACGTCTCCCTCTATCGTGACCGGGTTGTCGATAAATGCGTTGGCAGTGGCGAGGTCCTGAAACGCGCCACCTTTCAGATCAAGTTTTCCCGTGCCAAGTCCTACGCCGTCCTGGGTGTCGAGGTAATTGATGGTTCCGGTGCCCTCAAGCGTGATGTCCACATTGAAGTCGGGGAGGCCAGGCGCATTGTCATTTGTATCGGTATCGAGCAGGCCAGCGGTGACGTCGATAGTGCCGGTGCCCTGGACAGCGGGGTAATTTTTGTCGGTGGTCGGCAGAAACAGGACGGCTTTGGTGTTGCTTACAGTAATCGCTCCGTCCGATGCGGTCGTCCCATCGGGACTTACGTAGGTCGTGAATTGTCCCGCCAGGCCGACGTTGCCGGCATTGTTCAGCTTGATCGGTCCGGCAAGGGTCTTGGTGAAATTGAGATTGCCGGAGCCTGCGAAAGTGGTCTGGTTCAAGCCCCCAAAATCCTGGAACGCATA
>DATAPK010000053.1:0-4623 GCA_036265245.1 Tepidisphaeraceae bacterium
CGTCGCCGACGGTTACGGCCAGTGGTACATCCATCGCTTTGATAAAGCCGGAAATTATCTCTCCAGCTTTGGCGGCAAAGGAACCGAGCCCGGCAAATTCAACTGCCCGCACGGCATCATCGTCGATACACGCGGCCCCGAGCCCATCCTCCTCATCGCCGACCGCGCAAATATCCGACTGCAAACTTTTACACTCGATGGCAAACCACTGGCGATTTTTGGTACAGAGAACCTTCGGCATCCCTGCCATTTCGATATTCGCAATGGCGACCTGCTCATCCCCGATTTGCATGGGAGGGTAACGATACTAAACAAAAATAATGAATTGATCACACACTTGGGCGATAACCCCGGCATCGAAAAAGCCGAAGGCTGGCCAAATCTGCCGAAAGAAACCTGGCAGCCCGGAAAATTTATCGCCCCGCATAGTGCCTGCTGGGATCAAAAAGGCGATCTATACGTCACAGAATGGATCAGAATCGGCCGCATTACAAAACTGCGGCATGTCGGATAATAATTTGAGAGCGAACAAAAGATTCGCCACAAAGGTATTGAGAACACAGAGAAAATTTAACAGAATTATCGCCTAACTCGGCATTTATCTCTGTGTCTCTGTAACTCTGTGGCTTATTTTTTTCTGGAAATAGATCGCCCCCACGGCGTCTCTCCTTTGCGGATGCGATTTGTCGACTTTGGGCTGCTGGAGTAAGTATCAATGCCAAGGCCGAAGCGCGCTGCGCTCATCGAACAACTTGAACCCCGCCAACTCCTCACCACCTGGAGCCCCTACGCCAAGCTGGTCAGCCAGGATATTGCCGCAAACAATTTTTCAGGTGTGAACGGCAAAGGCGTCACCATCGCCATGATCGATACCGGGATCGATTATAACCTGCCGATCCTCGGCGGCGGGTTCGGCAAGGGCCACAAAGTCATCGGCGGATTCGATTTCTTCGATAACGATTCCGACCCCATGGACGAAGACGGCCACGGCACCGACACCGCCTCCGTCGTCGCCGCCAATCCCTTCACCGTCAACGGCGTCACCTATCAAGGCGTCGCCCCCGACGCCAACCTCGTCGCCCTGCGCGTCGGCACCGAAACCGACATCTCCGACGACAACATCCAGCGCGCCCTCGATTGGGTCATCGCCAATTACAAAACCTACAACATCAGCGTTGTGAATATTTCCCTGGGCTCGGGCAACTACACCTCCGCCCAGACCAACTCACAGCTCAGTCCGGATTTTCAGACGCTGCATGATCTGGGAATCTTCGTCACCGCCGCCAGCGGAAACAGTAACGACCAGCAAAGCGGCCCGATCAGCCAGGACGGCATCGCCTACCCCGCCGCCGATCCAAATGTCTTCGCCGTCGGCGCCGTCGATTCCAATGATGTCATCACCACCTGGTCCCAGCGCGGCAGCGAGCTCGATCTTCTCGCCCCCGGCGTGAACATCGAAATGCCCACCCTTACCGGCACCTTCACCACCGAAGACGGCACCAGCTTCGCCTCGCCTTACGTGGCCGGCACCGCCGCCCTCATCAAGCAGGAAGATCCCAAAGCCAGCGCCGGCGACGTCGGCTCGATCCTCATGGCCAGCGGCACCGAAAATCGCGACGGCGACACCGAAACCGGCAACACCACCGGCCTGCTCTTCAGCCGCCTCAACATCGCCTCCGCACTCACCCTCACCAATCAGCGCCTCGGCCATTCCACTTCGCTTCCCACCGGCACCATCTTCGACACCGCGCTCGATTCCAACGGCGTGCTCTACGGCGTCTATTACGACGCCAACACCGGCGATCTCCTCTACGCCACCCGCAACAACGCCGGCCTGTGGTCCAAAACCCAGATCCTCGACACCGGCAACGTCGGCACCCAGCTTTCCATCGCCGTCGACGACAGCGGAAAAGTCGGCATCGGCTATTTCGACGCCGCCAACACCGCCGTCAAATACGCCAACTTCACCGGCACCAAATGGGATATCACCACCGTCGAATCCGACAAAAACGTCGGCACCTCGCCCTCCCTCGGCTTCGATGTCGATGGCAACGCCTATCTCGGCTACTACCGCAAAAGCGGCGGCGACCTCCGGCTCGCCATCCTCAACCGCGACACCAACAAATGGATGCGCCAAACCGTCGACACCACCGGCGACGACGTCGGCAAAGACCTCAGCCTCGAAGTCGGCGAAAGGTCTATCTTCCATAATTTCGGATTCACAACCTACGATACATCCGTGGCCATCGCTTATACCGATTCGACCAAAAACTTCCTTCAATATGCACGCCTTGATGTGGAGGACAATTCTGGCTGGCAGTATTCAACCATTGATGCTTCCGGCCCGGTGGGCAACATCAGCTTCAAGCTCCACATCGGCCCCGCCGGAACCGCCCAAGGTGATGAAGCCCAGGTCGCCTGGCAGGATCAATCCACCGCCGACGTGAAATATGCGTATCTTTTTCAAACCTGGAACGTCGAAACCGTCGCCTCCACCGGCAAGCTCGGCGACACTGTCCAGCTTTATTTCGACACCGACAACACCCCCCTCGTCACCTATTACGACCGCGTCCGACGCGCGCTCTACACCGGAACCCGCCAAGGCGTCAATTCCTGGTCCTCAATACGCGCCTCCGCCAGCTCCGGCCCCCAGAGCATCAGTCTCAATGACCGAACCGGCGATGCGCTGCTAACAGTGCTCGATCGCCCCCGAACCGATGTATCCTCAATGGAAGTGATTTAAGTCAGAGGCGCGGTTGGCCGCTTGCGGTTTAGCACCGCCATGATCGATCTCGCGGCTGCCGTACCATTAACCTTGCTAGATCGCCCCCGCACAAACAGATCAATCATCCAAGTGATCCAAACCATCGCTTGCGATTTCGCGTCCGTAATCCGCGAAACCGCAAGCGACCCCCATCACGCCTTCCCCGCCGCGCGTTTCTTCCTCGAAACATGGGGCACCAGCACACGCTCCAAATTCCGCATCGCCTGCCTCAACCGATGCTGATTCTCCACCAGCGCAATTCGCACATATCCTTCCCCGTTCTCCCCAAACGCCCGCCCCGGCGCCAGCGCCACCTCCGCTTCATCCATCATCCGCAAACAAAAATCGATCGTGCTCTGCCCCTTCAAATGCTCATCCTTGATCCTCGCCCACACAAACATGCTGGCCAGCGGCTTTTGATACGTCCACCCCAGCTTATCCAGCCCGCGGCAAACCTCGTCCCGCCGCTTTTCATAGATTTTGCTCTGCTCCGCCGGCGTATCAGCCGACTCCCGCATCGCAATAACGCTGGCAATCTGAATCGGCGCAAACATGCCGTAATCGTAATATCCCTTGATCGTCGCCAGCGCCTTCACCATCTCCGCATTCCCCGCGCAGAACCCGCACCGCCACCCCGCCATGTTGTACGACTTGCTCATCGTCGTAAATTCCACCCCCAATTCCTTCGCTCCATCCGCAGCCAAAAAACTCGGCGCACGATACCCATCAAAATTAATCTCCCCATAAGCAAAATCGCTGATGATCATGATCCCGTGCCGATGGCACATCTCGATCGCCCGCTCCCAGAACCCCGGCTCAATCGTCATCGCCGTCGGGTTGTGCGGATAATTCAAAATCAGCAGCTTCGGCGTCGGATAAAGCCCCTCAATCGTCCGCTCAATCCGATCCAAAAACGCCTGATCGTTCCCCAGCGGCACGCGAATCACATTCGCCCCCGCCATCGCCACCGCATAAATATGAATCGGAAACGCCGGGTCTGGCACAATCACCGTATCGCCCGGCCCAAGCATCGCCAAACACAAATGACTAAACCCTTCCTTGCTTCCAATGGTCGCAATCACTTCCGTTTCCGGATCAAGCTCCACCCCATATTGCCTGCGATATTTCTTCGCCACTTCCTTGCGCAGCCCCGCAATCCCATTGCTCACGCTATACCGATGATTTCGCGGATCGCGCGCAGCCTCCGCCAGCTTCTTAATCACCAGATCCGGCGTCGGGTCCGTCGGATTCCCCATCCCCAAATCGATAATGTCGATGTTGTTGACGCGCTTCTCGTACTTCATCTTATTGATGCGCCCAAAAAGATAAGGCGGCAAGCGCGCAATCCGGGCCGATGCTTCAATATGAAAAGGTTGATTATTCTTACTCACGTTATTTTCTCTTTTTTAATCGAATAATGATGATTTTGATTGATGATTGAAACTTGAACGAATCAAATCTCGATTATTTCAAGCTACAATCCTCAATCCTCACTATCGTCGCTCAGGGGCGTGTTGTCGGTTGTGTGGTTATCGGCAGATTAGATTCGCCCGGCGTAGTGCCGGGCATCGTCGCTGGCGGCCGTAGGCCCTCCCCGGTTTGCTCCGCCGCCGCTCGACCATCTCGCTTGATCGCGTCCATCACTTCCTGCTTCCCATGCAACGCCGCGTCCGTCTGCGACTTCTTCAACTCATATTGCTTGGCCAGCATGGGATCATCCACTTTCATCAACGCCGTGACGCGCTCCAGAAGTTGCACCCGCAGATTCTTCACCTGAGCCTGCGTCAAACGATCGACCAGATCGTGTCGCACGCTATCCTTCACATCCTCGAACTTCACCGCCTTGGGCGCGATGCGCT
>DATAPK010000054.1:0-7160 GCA_036265245.1 Tepidisphaeraceae bacterium
AATCCTTCAAGGATGTGTCCTCGTTGTTGCGCCCTTTTCAGCTTGAACTTCGTTCGCCGAACGATCACTTCCTTGCGATGCGCGATGAAATGCTGAATCAATTCCTTCAGCCCCATCGTTCGCGGCTGGCGATTCACCAGCGCGATGTTGATCATGCTCGCCGTGATCTCGCAAGGCGTGTATTCGTACAACTGCCGCATCACCAGCTCGGGATCGGCATCGCGCTTCAGATCGATCACGATCCGGCACTTGTGCTGCCTGCCCGATTCGTCATTGATCCCGCTGATCTCCTTGATCTGATCCCGCTTCACCGACTCGGCCACCGATTCCATAATCGTCTTGCGGATGATGCTGTACGGCAGTTCCGTGACGATGATGCTGCTTCGGTTATTTTTTTGTGTTTCAACTTCAAGCTTGGCGCGAAGCGTGAGCTTGCCCCGGCCATTTTTATACCCCTCCAGAATCCCGTCCCTGCCGCAGATAATCCCGCCCGTCGGAAAATCCGGCCCGGGCACGATGTTCAACAACTCCGGCAACTCGCATTCCGGTTTATTCACCACATAAACAATTGCATCGCAGATTTCCCCCAGATTGTGTGGCAGCAGATTGCACGCCATCCCCACCGCAATCCCCGTCGATCCATTCACCAGCAGATTCGGAAACTTCCCCGGAAAAACCGTCGGCTCGGTTCGCGTGTCGTCATAGTTCGGGATCGAATCAACCGTGTCGTATTCCAGATCCGCCAGCAACTCCATCGCCGGCGCCGTCATGCGCGCCTCGGTATATCGCATCGCCGCCGGTGGATCGCCGTCCGTCGATCCAAAATTTCCCTGCCCATCGATCAGCGTCGTCCGCATCACCCAATCCTGCGCCAGCCTCACCAGCGTCGGATAGATCACCGCCTCGCCATGCGGGTGATAGTTGCCCGACGTATCGCCGGCGATCTTCGCGCATTTACGGTGCTTCGAGCGTGGCCCCAGGCTCAGGTCGTTCATGGCCACCAGGATTCGCCTTTGCGACGGCTTGAGCCCATCGCGCACATCCGGCAGCGCACGATCCATGATCGTGCTCATCGCATACGTGAGATAGCTATCCTGCAGTTCCTGTTCGATCTGCAAATCTTCAATTCGGTCAATCGGCGCGGGCGTGTCTGTCATGTTCTTTTTTACTCAGTTAATTGCGTCGCGGGAGTGCAAAACCCTCTGTAAAACCGATGCATCCATGCACCACTCGCCGCCCAACGCGCTAGGGGGAAATTGTATGGGAAAATCGCTGCAAAAGCGAACTTCAGCGAGACTCATTTCATCCCAAATTTCGTGTGATTCTGATATCCCAATCACGCCCAAATTCCGCTTGCGGTTTAGCACCGATTTGGCTAACTACGTTCACCTCCCTAAACTCTTCCAACCCCATGCCCGTTGACCTCACCCCCTACCACGCCGTCCTCCTCGACCTCGACGGAACTCTTTGCCACGAAGACCACCCGCTGCCCGGCGCCGTCGAACTGGTGGCGAGACTTCAGCAAACCCAACAGTGCTTCGCCATCCTCAGCAATTCCACCGACAGCCCGATGCGCGTCATGCAGCGCCTCGAGCGCATGGGCCTGGATGTCGATCCCGACGTGATCTACACCGCCGCCGCCGCCGCGTGCGATTACGTGCTTCAAACTTACGGCAAAGCCCCCGTCGAGCGCCGCCCGCGCGTGATGAACCTCGCCACCGAATCCGTCCACGAAATGCTCGACGGCCTGGTCGATTGGGTCGACCAACCCCACGAAGCCTGCGACGCCATCATCTGCGGCGCCCCCGCCAACGCCTTCGCCACCGAAGAGCGCCGCCGCACCGCACTCGTCCTCGCCCGCAATAAAGTGCCGTTGGTTGGATGCTGCGCCGACCGTGTCTACCCCAGCCCCCGCGGCATGGAGTTCGGCTCAGGCGCGCTCTCCTTCATGCTCGGCTACGCCGCCAACCTCCGCCCCATCTTCTGCGGCAAGCCCGAAAAACTCTTCTTCCAGGAACTTTGTCAACGATTGGAAGTCGATCCCCAGATGTGCCTGCTCATCGGCGACAACCTCGAAGCCGACATCGGCGGCGCCAAACGCGTCGCCATGCGAACCATCCTCTCCTTCAGTGGCGTCACCCGACAAACCGATATGACCGACATCCCCGAAGACCTGAAACCCGACCTCACCGTCAACAACCTCGCCGAATTGCTCTAACCCCGCCGCTTGCGGTTTAGCAATTCACCGCCGAGGCGCAGAGGACGCAGAGAAAAAACAAAAGCCACGAATTTCACGAATGAACACGAATAAATTCTTTCTTATTCGTGACTATTCGTGCCATTCGTGGCTTGTCTTCTCTGCGTCCTCCGCGTCTCTGCGGTGAACCATCGTCTTAACTCAACTCACCATCGCCCCCGCCCAATCCGCATGATCATAATCGATACTCCCATCCACCCCATTGGTCGCCTGCAACGTCAATTGCTTCACGCCGGCGATCTTCAGATTGACATGCACCACCGGATCCGTGCCGCTCAGCACGCCGCTATCAAAAATCACCTTCCCATCCGCGATCACCTGGAAGCTCACCGCCCCCTGCCCAAACGTGTCATCATCCACGCCGATATCCGAAGTGAACGTGCTGTACACCCCATTCAAGTTGTAAGTGATATCCGAAACCGCGTGCGTGCCGATTCCCTTCGCATATGTCGCGCCGCGCAGAGAGATCGGCGTACCTTTGATGTCCGCATCAAGATGAATATCGCCCCACCCAACCGTCGCGCTATCCCACGTTAAATCGCTCAAATACGCCGGCGTCACCGTCGGCGGCGTTGACGGCGGAGTGACCGTTGTCGCCAATGCCATCGCATACGCCACATTGGAATTCGCCCCATCCCCTGACGCGTTCGTCGAGCGCACGCGATACCAATACATCGTGCCCGCCGTCAAACCCGCGCCCGGATCGCTATAGCTCGTGGCATTCGCCCCCGCCGTCGTCACCGGCGTGAAGTTCACTCCATCCAGCGACCGCTCGATCTTGTAACCCGTCTCATTGGTCGCGTTGTCTTTCCAAGTCAGAGCGACAGACCCATCAGCAACAGCCACCGCCATCAGATTCGTCGCCGCCGCCGGAACCGCAGCCGCATTCGTGAACCGAATCCAGTTGAAGTTCCCAACCTTCGCATCATCCACCAGACGCAGCACGTGCGTCCCCGCCGTCATCGCGATGCCCGTCTTCGTCATCGTCTGCCACTTCTGCGTCCCGCCCGTGTTTGGCATCGTCAGCGTGCCGGTCACGTTCACGCCATCCACTTCCAGATGGAACTTCGCCCCCGCCGCCGTATTGGCCACGCGGAAATCAAAGTTATACGTGCCCGTCTGCGTCACATTCACCGTGTACTTCATCCACTCGCCCGCCGCCGACCATCCAATGTCGTATCCACCACCCGTGTCGGTCGTGGTTTCCATATCGATGCCGGTCGCGCGATATTTTCCACCCGTGTTGGTCTTGTCGGAATCGTGATACGCAATCCCCTCGCCGCCCTGATCGAAGTCCTCAACCTGAATCACCGCGCCCGCCGAGAACGGCAACCCATAATACGCCGCCTCGCTCGTCACCACCGGCGCAGTCGCCCACGCCGAGTAAAGCACGTTGTTCCCATTCGTTGTAATCACATCCCCGCTTCCCGCCTGCACCCCGCCCGGCCCATTCGCCGCGCCCCAGTAATTATTTCTCGCATCAAACACCCCGTCATAATTCCCCGCCCCCACCTTCAGCGAAACCTTGTTCGTGTATTTGCTGCTGTTGCCGAAGAAATTGTTGTTCGTAACCACAAACCCCGAGCTGTTCCCCGCATACCCCTTGCTGTCCACATTCACCGCCGGCCCGGTGTTGTTAATCGTGTCGTTGAATTGGATCGTGACGTTATGAACATCCCCTTCAAACCGCCATGTCCCGCTGTATTGGTCGAGCGAATTGCTGATGATGTTGTTCTTGATCGTCATCCCCTCAAGATTGAACGCCAGCACACCCTTGCCGTCGCCGTCAAACGCATTATTCGTGATGGTGAAATTCGTCTGCGTCCCCTTCGTTTGCGATTCAAAAGAAATCGCCGATTCCAGCTTGGTCGTCCCCGTGCTGCCGAAATTGTTCTGGAAAAAATTCGAATCGATCACCACCGCCGTCAGGTTCTTCCCCGCCGTATCCTGATTCGTATAAATCCCACGCCCACCATTTTGGCCGGGGTTGTTGTTGTTCCGGAAAACATTGAACTGGATCAGCGCCGGATCGGTGCTGCTGTCATTCGCCAAAAACATTCCCGAGCAGTTGTTCTGGAAGATGTTGTACAGCACGTGCGTGCCATGCTGGTTTGGCCCGATGATCAGCCCCGCCTCCTGGCTGATGTCGCTCGTCGAATTCCCCTGGATCATAAACCCGTCGATCGTGACGTCATTCGCCTTGATCAAAAACGAAGGCGTGCGCCCCGCCGCCGTCGATACGCCATCAATAATCGTCTCCGTGGTGCTGGCCGCATTCAGCCGCGCATTCCCGCGCGCATCCACCCCCGCCTGCGCCCCACGAATCGTCAACTCTTTGCTGATCGTCACTTCTTCGTTGTATGTGCCCGCATCCACATTGATCGTCGCCCCTGCCGGCGCCGCATTCACCGCCGCCTGGATCGTCGCATAGCTCGTCGAATCCCCCACCACATGCGCTGCCAACAATTGCCGGCCTTCCAGCAACTCAAACGCCGCCCGCCTCGCCGCTGCACAAACCGGGACCGATAAAAAACGAGCCTTACGATCTCGAATGTTTCGCGTCATACCTGATCTCTTTCTGGATTAAAAAACGTGCCGGAATGCTATGCTGACGATCCGGTCTGGAAACCTACACCGCGCGGCCTGATACGCAAACGCCCCGCCTCGCCCACCCCCCAATCGACCCCCAAAAGAGCGTAAAATGCACAATCCCTGCCGTCTATGCCGTCTATCTGATCTTCAACCATCCCCTCATTGCTACCCCGCCCCCTCGCGGGTACCATGCCCCGCTTTAATTTGAAAAAGAGGGTCGGTTTGATTCCCGGAGAGAGATTAACATGCGACTGACCGACATACTGAAACCACAAAACATCAAGATTCCCCTGGAAGCTAAAACCAAAACCGATGCCATCGCCGAGTTGGTAAACCTATTGGCCGCCAACAACGATGTCGCCGACGCCAAAAAGGTGCTCGATTCCGTCCTCGACCGCGAAGCCACCCGCACCACCGGCATCGGCAACGGCCTGGCCATCCCACACGGCAAATCCTCCGGCACCGATCACCTCGTCATGGCCATCGGCAAGCCCGCCACCCCCATCGACTTCCAGGCCATCGACGGCCGCCCCGTCACCATCATCTGGATGCTCAACAGCCCACAGGACAAAACCAGCCCCCACATCCACGCCCTCGCCCGCATCAGCCGAATGATGCAAATCGATAAATTCCGCACCGGCCTCGCCAACGCCAAGACCGGTGAAGAAATGTGGGAAATCATCAATCAGCAGGAAAACCAACTGTAGATGTGCTGCTGTGCTGCGAAGCTCCAAATTCAAAGCACCAAATCTCAAACAAATTCAAAAATACAAAAATCGAAAATTCAAAACAGACGGTCGTTTCTCTGTTTTGAATTTCGTGCTTTGTATTTGTTTGTAATTTGGTGCTTGAGATTTGGAATTTCCGCGTCCCACGCGGCTACGCTGCCTTGATTCCCAGCCTCGTCCGACGTACTTCTTCTCGCTGCAATTCCCCCACAATCCCCGTCAGCGACGCCAGAATCTGTCGCCCCTCAAGATCATTCTCCAGCTTCTTAAACTGAATTCCGCACCGCACCGGCGGAACCAGCGGCGGCTGCGGCAAAAACTTCACTCGCCCCTCCACAATGAATTCATCCAATTCTTTGTAACGTAGACTGATTCGCAGCCGCTCACCCGCCACAACCTTCGGCGGCTCGTCGTTCTTCGCCAGCAGCGTCACGCCAATTCCACCCGTGCTGAGGTCGCGCACCTGCAACGCCAATTCCTGCGCTGATTGCGGCTTGTCCGTGATGAAGAAATGCTCCGGCACCCGCCAAACCCGCACCCGCAATTCCGTCCCTTCCGGAACGTGCACGCGATAGTTATTTCGCCGCTGAATCGCTTTCACTTCCGTCGGATATCCCAGACGAATCGCTTCCACCACCGTCTGCGCGTTCATCCGAAATTCCGAGCTTCGTTCCAGGATCGGCGTCGCAAACGAAACCTTCTGCGGCCCCGCCTTGAAGCTCACCCCCACCGGCGACTTGGTCGCAAGCAACTCATCGATCAAAGGTCGATCTGACACAATCGCTTCAACCCAGAATCCGCTTTCATCCTCCGCCAGAAACCGCGATTTGTGATGACGCAACATTCCCGCCGACGGCAACGACAAAACAATCGCCGAGTTACGCGCCACCGCGTCATGGAGAATTTGATTCTTGTTATCGGCCATTACAAACGTGCTATCCCATATTAAACTTCGGCCCGCCATCGCCTCGCATTTAGCAAAAGTGCCAAACGGCCAAGTTGACCGGGGTTTTTAGCTCATTATCACGGTTAAATTCACGTTGCCCAACCCTGGACATGTGCTAGGATTGATTATGGTCGGGAGCCGTGTTCCGAAGATTGCCACAAACAGACGTTCTCCCTTGGCATTACTGGCTTTAGCCGCTGCCGCGGGCACCGCCCATTTCGTTTCTCCCTCTTCCGTCTCCGCCTCCACCTGGGCCAACGCCGGCAGCAGTTGGTTCGCTCCCGCCAACTGGATCGGCGGCGTGCCCGACCTCACACACGGCGCCACGCTTCCCGCGTCAGCCTCCATCTTTAACCCCAACATCGGCTCTTCCACCGCCAACGCTCAAACCCTCTCCATCGATAACTCCGGCGGCGGCATTTATTCCATCAGCAACACCGTCACCAACGGCACCACCATCGGCACACTCACCCTCGGCACCGGCGGCCTCTCCAACACCGGCGGCGGAACCTCCAACCTCAACATCGCACTCGCCATCATCGCCCCCACCACCTTCACCATCAACACCAACACCCGCACCGCCCTCATCGGCAAGTTCTACGGCGGCAGCGCAACCAACACACTCACCAAAGCCGGT
>DATAPK010000055.1:0-2733 GCA_036265245.1 Tepidisphaeraceae bacterium
GGGGCTGGAGCTTCATCCGGGCGTCTATTCGTATGGCGGGCCGCCGCCGGTCGAGCAGATCGAGCAGATGATGCAGTGCTTGCGAGATTTCACGCTTAGCGGGCAGCGGCAGGGGAGTTTACTGGCGATCCAATGCCTTTACGAGGTGGCCAACCGCATTCGCAAGGTGGGCATTCCCTCGATCGTTCGGCAGGCGCAACAGATTATCCATGCAGATTTTACCGATCCCGATCTGTCGGTGGATCGTATAGCTGGTCAGTTGAATTACCATCGCGGTTCGATGAGCCGGGCATTTCACCGGCATACGGGCGTGACGATTATCGATTACATCGCGCAGGTGCGGTTGCAGCATGCCCGGATGTTGCTGATGAATTCCGAGCAGCGCATTTCGGATATCGCCAGCCGATGCGGATTTCGCGAATCCAACTATTTTTGCCGCTGGATCAACCGCCATACAGGGCTGCCCCCCAGCAAGCTTCGACGAGCGGCGACCGCGTGACGGGTTGGATGAGAAATGTGACAAAGAGCCTGATTGGACGATGGCGCATCGAAGATTTTTCCTTGAGAAACGGCAGCAATCACTCGGCTAAGGCCTATCATTTTCGCCAAGAGACCCGTGAAATATTGATGAATGTAATGTTACAAAAATCCAGATTTTGGTGACAAATGTCGTCTTGTGCGATGTGGATTGGGTGATAATCTAATTAGCACACTGTGATGAATTGGAAGAAAGTCTGGATATAGGTGGCTCGGCAAGGAAAGGGAGGAGTTTGCCGAGATGGAATTGGTTTGGAAGGCAAAAGCTGGCGGAGGCCGTTATGAAGCGTCGTGCGTTTACATTGGTAGAACTCCTGGTGGTCATCGGCATCATCGCCGTGCTGATTGGTGTTTTGTTGCCGGCGCTGAATAAAGCGCGGAAGCAGGCGCAGTTAGTGGCATGCGAGAGCAATCTGAGGCAGATCGGATTGGCGTGCGTTATGTATTCCAATGACAATCATGGGGCGCTGCCGGAACGATACGTCGGCGGGCAGGATTTGACTAAAACGCCACCGCAATATGGAGGGGCATTCAACACAGACACCGTTCCTGAGGATTGTTATTATCTCACAAAGGATCGTCACTACAGCATGGCGCTGCTGGACAATATAGAAGCGACGGATTCGACAAAGACAACCTACAAATCGATTGCCAAGTACATCACTGATCCGCGATGTTTTTATTGCCCCGGGTATCCTGATCCTTCGTTTGATTATGACGCGTTCAATAAACCTTGGACGGTTGCAGCTTCTCCCGGCGGGACGAATAACAATTGGCGTTCCGGGTATCTCTATAACCCGCATTGGAAATATACGAAGGGGACCACTAATGCGGGCGTTGCCTATCCATATCTGAAGCAGCTTCCCAAGGATCGATGCCTGGCAATCGATATCTGTTATCAAATTGGCTACATCTCACACCTTGGAGGTGGCGCGAAATTACCGAGTTGGAATCTTCTTTTTAAGGATGGCCACGTCACGACTGCAACGAGCCAATTGTGTTATGACGTGATGGAAAACAAAAAGTACTCGGCCTTAGTCACTGGCGGCAATTCTCAAGGCAATTGGATTACATTTGACAATTACGTTGATATTCTAGAAACGGAAGCTTCGGGGAAGAATCCCAAAACCGCGGTCATTGGCCCACTTCCGCCGGGGATCGCAACCGTGGCGCTGCTGCCTTTAGGTGTTAGTAGTAAAGATCGTGTTTATCACCCGACGGGCCCGTCGGTTGAACAGCCGAACTAGGCGAGTTTGGATTTAGAGATTAAGCAGAAATAGTGGAATCGAGAACGAGGGGTTGAAAAGTCGTATCGAAATCGAAAGCGGAGGAAAAACATGCTGCGGAGAGATGCACGTAAGTCATCGTTGATGGGTCGTCGGACACTTTTGGCGATCGCTGCCGCGACAGCGGGGCCGATGTTCTTTTCGCCGAACTGGGCGCAGGCCCAGGTGAGCCTGACGTGGGACAACAACGCCGATGTGGCTCCCAATCCGCAGGATGGAACGGGAACGTGGGACACAACGGCCCTGGACTTCTTCGACGGCACGAACCACGCATGGAATAACGCAAACAACGACACGCGGTCTTCAGCGGGGCAACCGCGGCGGGCGGAAATGTAGTGATCCAGGCCCCGATCGTGGCCGGCGGTATTGTCGTCAATCGAAGCGGATACAGCTTTGTCGGCGCGAGCGCGACCACAACCAATAACCTTACCTTCGGCGGCGCGACGCCGACCTTCACCGCGACCGCCAGTACGTCCATCAATGTCCCGGTTGCCGGCAGTTCGGCGATCACCTTCAATATTTCACCGACAGCGACCCTCAGCCTGCAGGGATTCGCGTCGATCACGAACACCGGCGGTGAAATTCTCATGGGCGGCGGCACGTTTGCGATCGGCAACGCGACCGGCGGCACGCTGAGTAACGGCGCGGGCACTTTGAGTGGTGCAACGCTCACGGTTGGAAACACCAGGACGCTATCGAATAATTTCTTTGTAACCGCGAACACGACGAATGCAGTCATTTCAGCAAGCGGCGGCAATGCGACCGTCAGCGGTTCTTTCGCTGGAACAGGGACTGTGGCCCTCGGGGCCGTTAACGCTGGCTCGATTGAGACAATCACTGGAAATAACACCACTTTTGCAGGTACATTTACATTTCCAACCGGTGGGATTATCCGTCTGACATCGGCCAC
>DATAPK010000056.1:0-4758 GCA_036265245.1 Tepidisphaeraceae bacterium
GTCTTGGCAAACAACGATGCGAAAAATGACGGCGTTGACGGGTTGTCCGCGACGTTCTCAAAATCCTCCAGGCTTGGAAAAAAAACCGGATCGTGCGTCACGCCATTCACCGACTGCACCGATAACGACAGCTTGGAATACCCGCTCGGCAACGCCGTGCTCAGTGTTTGGAAATTCACCTGTGGCGAGCGAAGCGTCTGGTTGTTCACGCTCAGGTGAAGCGGTTTGGTATTGCTGATGACCGTCTGATATTGTGCCGCCATCGGCGCGCCGATGAGGTTCGGCAGCGAGCTTCCTGATTCCGCCGTCAGCACGGATGTATTCCATTGCCCGACCAGCGACCCAGGGTTGACTGAAAGCGTTGTGCCGCCCGCCACCGATGCATTGTTGAACCCGGTCGCGTACACCCCCACCGCGTCGGTCACGTCGGTCGTCTCCGTACCGCTGGCCCCGGCGATGTCGGCAGTCGAATCGCCGGTGCGATTGGCATCGTCAAAATCAAAATGCTGTGCGTCGTTGAAACTGATCAGGTGCGATTGCGATCCGGTATCAAACACCGCCGTCGTGAAATATTGTGATTGCCCCACAGGCAATGTGTGTCCTCCTTCGGACGACGCCTTGTGGGAGGCAAAATTAAAATCATTCGGCGCCTGCTCGTCAGTAATCCCAAACACCACCTGCGGCGCAAACCCATTGATCGGCGGCGAATTCAGCGGCAGCGACGTAAACGTGGGCGCGCCGGCCGAAAGCAGCTTGATCTCGTGAATGGAAGACAGCTCATCCAGTTGAATGACCGGGATTTTAAGATCAGAACTCAGTTCCCCCCGCGCCGTCGAACCCCAGCCAATCGCTCCAGCAGCTAAAACCACCGCAGCGTACGTGCGACGCGACAACCTTTCCATGCGACCTCCACCTGGATGAACGACAATGATGTAACGAGCGCGAACTTACCAACCGACCAAGACCCCACACGGCTGAATTGTACTCAACGTCCACCTTGGAAGGAGTAGATTTTCACCCCTTTTCCACAACACTTATCAAGCCTCACGCCCCGAATCCCCGCCGCTCGCGGCTTCGCGAATCAGGTAAGCAACCTTACCAAGCCCCAAGAAACTAGCCATTCACCCCCCAAAATCCCCCGGCGTCACATCTTCCACATCAATCAAAACCACCCCCGGCCTCGCATCCGGTTTCAGCACGCTCGTCGTCACATTCTCAAACTGAATCCCTCGAACATGCCGCGCATAAATCCCATACGCCGGCATCGTCTTCCCAAACATATCAAACTCCGGATACGCCTTCTCCTTCTCCGATAATTTAACTTTCGCAGCTTCTGCCGTGCCCCCTCCCGGCAGCTCCATCTGAATATTCTCCAGACCCACCGCCTCCACCGAATGTCCCGGCACGCCATTGATCAGCATCCCAATCAACCCAATATTCTTCGCACTCACATTTTTAATCGTCACATCGCGCAGCTTGCCCACGGGCTTCGGCTGCTCCCCCTCCCGAAACGTCTTCAGCCTCGCCCCCAGCCGAATGCTGATCGCCACGGCCACTTCATTCATCGTTACATCGCTGATCGTCACGTTGCGCAAATCCCCACCATCCACCGCATACAGCGCGATGCCCGCCATCGCCGTCTTGCTCACCTGACAGTTGGAGATCGTGATATCTTCAAACCCCCCGATCGATTCCGTCCCCAGCTTGATCGCATTCGTCCGCGTCGAAAGCTTGCAATCGCTGGCCTCAATATCCCGGCTGGGCTGCGTCGAGCTGGTCGACTTGATCACCAGCGCATCGTCCCCGCTGATCACATCGCAATGCCGCACCCGCACGTTCTCGCACGAATCAATATTCACGCCGTCATTGTTTCGCAAACTCTCATCCCGCGAGCGAATCGTCACACCCTCGATCAGCGCCCCTTTGGTCTGAAAAAAATTCAGCGTCCACGCCCCCGGATTCGTCAAATGGACATCTCGCACAGTGACATTGGTGCAGCGCACCCATCGCACCAGAAATGGCCGCATCGTGTAAGGCTTCTCCTTCGCCGCCAACTTCCCCCCTTGTCCATCCACCGTGCCGCTCCCCTCAATCCCCACATGATCGGCATCGACGGCGACGATCAGCGCATGCCCCATCGGATTCCCGCTGCCGTCGGTAAACGGATCGAGATTGCGATAATCCCCCGCATCCGTGCTCCCCAGCAACGTCGCCTGATCCTCCACTCGCAAGGTCACATTGCTCTTAAGCTGAATCGTCCCCGTCAAATACCGCCCCGCCGGAAACACAATCGTCCCGCCACCCCCAGCCGTGCAATCATCAATCGCCTTCTGAATGCTGACCGTGTTCAACGTCGCGCCATCGCCCACAACACCCACTTTCGTCACATCAATCACCTTCTCCGCCGCCATCACCGGCAGTGCAATAAAGAAAAGACTGATCGCGACGAGCAATTTCCAAGTCGTTGGTTTCAAATAAGGCATAAGTTGGTGCTGGTCCAGTTCGATTTGTTTAGCCTCCGCGTCCACGCGGCGATGGCTTTCAAGGTGCTAAAACGGCAGCAGTAGATACGCCCCCTTTTTTTCCGTTATATCGCCTGTTTCGTAATCCGAATCGCCGCAACAGGACAAACGAAAACCGCACGCTCGATCTCTGAAGCCTTGGATTCAAAGAACTGCTCAGAGCCCGGTCTAATCGCGGGCACACCTGTCGCCGTGCTACCATCCAGCACCTCTGGGCATACACCTACGCATAGCTGGCTGCATGTGCAGATATCGGGATCGATAAAGATCGACGTGATGCGGTACCGCTTTGCCGGAAACTGTGATGGTGATGTTCCCATATAACGTAAAAAATTAGGCGAAAGAAAAAAGGGTTGGGAATCTATTCTGAATATATGCTCCCGATCCCTACGCACGCTTCGCCGATGAAAGAAATTCAACCCGATACCTCACGCCAACCCCGCACGCTTCTTCACTTTGTCCCACGGAATCCGCTTCTCGCGCGGATCGTTCAACCGTCGCGAGCATTTTTCCAAATCCGCCGCATCTTCATCGCTCAGCAAGTCAGCCTTGCGCTGCAATCGCTCGAAGTCCTTCCGCGATACAACGACATATTCATCTTTGCCGATTTTAAGAGTCGCCAGTGTCATACATACCACCTGCCAATGACGTTCTTATCACAGAATCTCGCAAGAAGTATAAGCTCGATGTTTTCCAGATGCATCCATCCTTTCCCCGCCGACTTTTCCCACAATTCCGCGTAGAATCACCCCGATGGTATTTGCTCGCAAAAACCTTTTCCTTCCCCCAAAACCATCGCACGCCGATCCCCTCAGACGCCGGTGTCTGAGGTACTCCCAAGACCCGGATTCCCCCCGCGTTCCCTCGCAAAACCCATTTAGAACAAACGAACCCACCGCGTTCGCTAACCGCATACTCCAAAAGGAGATAGGCCCCAAAAAACGAACCCATTTCCCTGCCACCAATCCGCAATCCGCAATCCGCAATCCAAAATATCCCGACACCACCCCCCAATCCGGATGCTCACCCCCATGAACGACCTCTTCGCCAACTCCCGCAAAAAGAACACCGACCGCGTCGCCCCCCTCGCCGTGCGCATGCGTCCCCGCAACCTCGACGAATTCGTCGGCCAGCAGCATTTCCTCGGCCCCGGCAAACTCCTCCGCCGAATGCTCGAAGCCGACCGCCTCACCTCCGTCATCTTCTACGGCCCACCCGGCACCGGCAAAACCACCCTCGCCTCCATCATCGCCCAATACACCAAAAGCCACTTCGACCAGATGAACGCCGCCGGCGTCGGTGTGAAAGAAGTCCGCGCCGTACTCGAAACCGCCAAAGATCGCCTCGGCACCACCGGCCAGCGAACCGTCCTCTTCCTCGACGAAATTCACCGCTTCAACCGCGCCCAGCAAGACATCCTCCTCGGCGACGTCGAAGCCGGCCTCATTCTTCTCGTCGGCGCCACCACCGAAAATCCTTTCTTCGCGGTGAATTCTCCCCTCGTCTCGCGCAGCCAAATCTTCCAGTTCCAACCGATCAGTGAAGACGACATCAAAAAACTAATCCACCGCGCGATAAAGGACCCCGAGCGCGGCTACGGAAACTTCAAAATCGAAATTGTCCCCGAAGCGATCCAACTCTGGGCGACGATGTCCGACGGCGATGCAAGACGCGCTCTCATGGCGCTCGAAGTCGCCGTGCTCTCGCAAACGAGGACAGAAGATTCAGGACCGAGGACTGAGTCAAATACAAATGCCGCCTCTTCACTCAGTCCTCAGTCCTCAGCACTCAGTCCTATCGTGATCGACCTCGACACCGCCGAGCAATCCATGCAGCGCAAAGCCATCGTCTACGACGGCACCGGCGACGAGCACTACGACGCCGCCTCCGCCCTCATCAAATCCATGCGAGGCTCCGATCCCGACGCCGCCGTCTATTGGCTCGCCCGCATGCTCGAAGCCGGCGAAGACCCCCGCTTTATTGCACGAAGAATCGCGATTCTCGCCTCCGAAGACATCGGAAACGCCGACCCCCAGGCGATCCAAGTCGCCGCCGCAGCGTATAACATAGTGGAGCGGATCGGCATGCCTGAAGCACAGATCACGCTCTCGCAGGCGGCGATTTATATGGCCACCGCCCCGAAATCGAACGCGGCGGTCATGGCCATCAGCAAGGCCGTGCAAGATGTGCGCGAAGGCCGTACAATTCCCGTGCCGATTCACCTCCGCGATACCCA
>DATAPK010000057.1:0-5652 GCA_036265245.1 Tepidisphaeraceae bacterium
GGCGTAATCGTATACGCCGGGAATGACTGAGCCGGTCCAGTTGGCCGGCGCGCTGAATTCGCCGGTGGGTGCGCCGATGCTGGTGCGCGTGTCGTTCTCTTGGCCAAGCTCGTTGGCGTATTGTTCGATCATCCGATAGCCGAGTGGATTCGTGGTGAGCGAATCGGCGACATTTGGATTCAGGCCATGTGCGGTTTCCCAAGTGTTGGGGATGCCGTCGCCGTCGGTGTCGAAGCCGGCGGATTGTGACGTCAAGGCGATGGTACCCAGCCCGCCATTGGCGAGCCCGGTATCGGAGGCCTTGTGGTACAGGCCGGTGTGGCCCGCGTCCGGGTTCTCGACGTCGAGTGGGACTTCCGTCACCGCAGGCCCGGCCGTGCCGGCGGTGAAGCCGGCTGTGCCGCTGCCCAGCGTCTGCACCTGGCCAATCAGGAGGCTGTCAAGCTGGTCACGCGTCAGTGACGCGCCCACGTGGTTAAGCACGTATGTGTAAGCGTCGGCGGCGCTGAGCGTCGGCAACGCGAGCGTCGACGCGTGCAGCGGGGTCGGCGACAGGGGATTCACGGTCGACGGGGCGGTGGCGGTGGGGTTCCACACGCCATCCTTATTCGTGTCCTGAACGTTGCCCGTCGCGTAGAACGTGTCTGGCGTTGAGAGTTGGCCGAAGTCCCCGCTGCTCGTGCTCGCCGGACCGAAGATGAACGCGTTGTTGACGACGTCGTGATCGAATGGCGTGCTCGTGCCGCTTGTCAGATAGCCGATTTCGTTGTTGTATTCGACGTTATTCTTGAACTGCTCATTGACCTTGGCCAGTGGCTCGCGGCTGTGGCCGCTCGCCCAGAGGTTATTGCTGAGTGTAAAGAAGCCGTTGACCGCTTCGAGGTGCGCTCCGAAGCCCTGGCCGCGGTTGTCTGTGCCGTTGCTGATCGGGTCAGCGATGATCGAATTCTGAATCGTGACGTTTGCGGTAACTGTACTGTCACTGACCGCATCGATGTTATTCCATTTGCCGAATTCCAACGAAGTATGATCGATGATGACATTGTTGGCGTTGCCCAGGGCCAACGCATCGTCCGAGGCGACCGAAGGATCGCCGGGGCGAATGCGCATATAGCGCATGATGTCGTTGTTTTTGCTGTCGAAGCTTACTTCAGCGCCACTGATGGAAATGCCGGTGCCCGGCGCTGTCTGGCCGAGGATGGTAAGATTGGACTGTGCGGAGACCGCAGTGCTGAGGTTAATCACGCCGCCGACGTCGAAGACGACGATGCGATTGGATCCGGAGACGGCGTCGCGAAACGAACCCGATCCTGAATCCAGTAAATTGGTAACGTGATAGATGGTCCCGGCCCGGCCACCGGAGGCGTTGGCGCCATAACCCTCCGCTTCACCAAACGCGCGAAGCTGAGCGTAAGTCGGCAAACATAAAGCTGCCGATCCGAGTGCAGCCAAACAAAGAGCGATCTTCTTCCGATTTTTCAAAGGTGTCATGCAGGTGAAGCCTCCGCAGGGGCCATTTGACCAGATTACCTGATCCTCACAAGACGAGGCTTGTCACCAAAATCTGCACTTTTGTCACTTTTGCAATTCCTGCACTGACTTTAACGCACCACCCCGATCGTGAGCAGGATATTTGACCAGATTCGCTGCTCGGCTGTGGCAATAATCAGGCAAAGATCATCCGATCTCGCCTGCTCGTTAAATTGCGGCTTGAAGAGGGGGGTTAGATCGCCTCGAAAATCGCTGCGCTGCTTGAGGATTTGTCGAAATTCTGCCCAGATCGGCGGGTCATCCTTCATCGCATATTCGCCGGTCTTATCCGGGGCCATTACGTCGGCTTTTTCGATTGGTACCAGATCGCAGACCATTTCCAGCGCCGTTGTCGCGCTGACCACGCCCGGCACAAAGTTCGCCCATACAATTGTAGCGCGCGGGTTGGGTTTGGTGTTGTGCGGATAGTTCCCGTCGCTGATCAGCACTTTCGCCAGATGACCCGCGCTCCCCAGGGCCGAAAGAATCTCAGGATGAAGGACAGGAAGTTTAAGCATATTATTCACCCGCCGCTTGCGGCTTCGCGAATCAAAAAGTTTCCCCTCAAAATTCCACAATCGCCTTGAGCACACCCGACTCCGGCTTGAGCCACTGCTCGACCGACTCAACAATTCCCCCCGCCGGCGAGCGATGCGTAATCCAAGGGGTCGTATTGACGACACCCGTCTCGATCAGTTGGATGATCCGTTTGAAATCCCCACCCACCGCATTCCGTGTCGCCAGCAGCGTCATCTCCCGGCGATGGAAATTCGGATCGTTAAATGTCACGTCGCCCTGAAACAATCCGACGAAAACGATTTTCCCCGACGCGGCAACCAGATCGAAGCATCGCATCATCGATTGAGAATTTCCGGTGGCGTCGATCACCACGGTCGGCAAGTCCCCGCCGATAAGATCCGTCAATTTTTTGCCAAGCGTTTCATCGGAAATCAATGTGTGCTGCACCTTCATATTGGTCGCACAGAATTTCAAACGAGATGCGCTGATATCCGCGACGATCACATTCGCGCCCGCCGCCTGTACGAAAGGAATCACCGACAGCCCAATCGGCCCCGCTCCCAAAATCAGAGTCCATTCCCCGCGTTCGACGTTAGCTCTGTTCGCCGCATGACAACCAATCCCCAGCGTCTCAACCAGCGCAAGCTGATCGAGCGATAGCTTGTCGGATTTATGCAATTTGTTCGCAGGCACGAGAATTTGTGATCGCATCCCGCCGTCAATATGCACGCCCAGCACCTGCAGATTCGCACAACAATTCGTCCGCCCGCGCCTGCATGCGATGCACTTGCCGCAATTAAGATACGGCTCAACCGCGCACTTGTCTCCGGGTTTCAGGCCGCTGGACGTATCGTTGATCTGCTCGATCTCCACCCCAAGCTCGTGGCCGAGAATGCGCGGATAGGTGAAAAATGGCTGTCGCCCATGCACCGCGTGCCAATCCGTGCCGCAAATTCCCACTCGCCGAACGCGCACCAGCGCCTGTCCCGGCGGCGGGGCTGAAGGCGCATCCGTCTGCTTAAACTCAAACTCACCAGGCTTGGTCAAAACGATCGTATCCATTGCGTCCACTCCAAATAATCTCTTCGGCTCCTGACATTGTAGCTGCGACGCCTGCGTCGCCTCTTTTTTGACCCGAATGCGACGCAGACGTCGCGGCTACAACAGAATCGGATCACGGTTCTCTTCCAGCCCGCGAGTGAAATTGAAATTATGAATCGGCTTCAGCACATCCATTACTGCTACAAGTTTCTCCCGATCCAGCGGCTTCTCTGCATAATGTATGTTGTCGAGAATGTTCTGCGAACTGGCCGTGCCGACCAGTGTCGTTGCGATGTCCGGATGCGAAATCGAAAACTGGATCGCCAACTCCACAATATTGATTCCACGCTCTTTGCAGAACGCAACCGCTCGCCGGCAGCCCGCTTTGATCGTCTCGGACGCCGGATGCCATCCCGGCGTGCCCCGCTCGGTCAGCAATCCCATCCCCGTCGGGGACGCATTGATGATGCCAATTCCCTTCTTCTTGAAATACGGCACCAACGCTTCCAGTGAAGTGTCGTTCAACTCATAACGACAAAACGAAAGGATCGTCTCCACCATGCCCGGTGCAACGCGATCGATCACCGCCGGGAAAATCTTCAGCGGCAATCCCGTGATGCCCACATGACGCACTTTGCCGGTCTGTTTCAACCGATGCAGCGCCGGCAACGTTTCATTCACGATCTGGTCGAGCTTCACAAACTCAATGTCGTGGCATTGGATCAGATCGACGTAATCGACGTTCAATCGCCGCAGGCTTTCATCCACGCCGCGAGTCACTCGCCCCGCTGAAAAGTCGAATTCCCCTTCGCCATACTGCCCGACTTTGGTGGCCAGGTAATATCGCTCGCGAGGGATATCCTTCAGTGCCCGCCCCAGCACGGTCTCCGCTTTAGTGGCGCCGTAATACGGTGACACATCGATGAAATTGATCCCATGCTCCACCGCGGCATGCACCGTGCGAACTGCATCCGATTCATCGATCTCGTGAAACACCGCCCCCAGCGACGACGCGCCAAAGCTCAGCGTCGATACCTTCAGGCCCGTTTTTCCCAGCTCGCGATATTCCATGGAAGCTGAAGTAAACCCTCAATGCCGCTTTGGATCAACTGGGGGATCAACAGCAATAAAAAAGCCCCGGCCGCTGAAGGGTTCTCAGCGGCCGGGGCATGAGGCTGCATGCAAGACTTTGCGTAATGCTTAGCTCTGACGGCGACGGCGACGCAACAGGGCCGTCGCGCCCAGGGCAATCATGCCCAGCGAAGCAGGCTCCGGCACCAGTGTGCCCAGTGCCGGCGAATTGTTGGACAACAATGCGCCCAGCGGAATCGACGACGGCAGCGTGCTGAGAACCGGTGTCGCTCCGAAGTTCGTCGCGACCGCGTTCAAGTCGAGCAGATTCACCACGCCGTCGTAGTTAAAGTCACCCGTTTGCCAGGTGCCGCTGCTGGCGAAGTGCGCCGCCAAAGTATTGAAGTCGGCGATATTCACGCTGCCGTTCAGATCCGCGTCGCCATAATAAGTGTAGGCGACCGTAACCTTTGTCGATCCATCATCCGTCCAGCCGAGCCCATGGTTGTTGTCAACCACGTTGCCGGTTCGGATCAGCCCGGTTGAGAACCGCGTTGCCTCCGCGAAGCCGGCGGTCAAAGCATTCTTCACGGTGGTCGCCGGGCTATTGGCAACGTTGCCGGTGTAATCAAAGATCAACCGGCCGCCGTTGACGATCGATCCATTGGTGGCCGTCGGCGTAGCAGTCGTGAGCGCTGACAGTGCCCAGGAATTTGGCTGCGACAGAACCAGCGTGCCGGCATTTACTTGCGTAACGCCGGTGTAGCTGTTGCTGCCACTGAGTGTCTGGGTAGATGTCGCCCCACTCTTGATGATCGAAACGGTTCTGACAGTCGCGCCGCTTAAGCCGTCGATAATGTTGCCTTGGAAGTTTGCGTTCACACCGGCGTCGCCGAGCTGATACGCCGTGTTCCCGCCCGTGCCGCCGGCGTTGTAGCCTTTAAGCGTCGAGGTTGCGACGCCGTTCAAAGCACCAAGAGGAATGATCGTCACGCTGCTGGTCGTGCCGGAGTTGGTCGAGATCGTTCCGCCCGCCGGCAGATTCCAGGTGGCCAGCCCGCTGCCGCTCGCAGCTCCCAGGCGAATTGTCTGAGTTCCAGCAACGGTCACCGATCCGCCGAAGAAGGCGTTGCTGCCACCCACGTCGAAGAGCTTGGTGACATTGGTGCTCGCCAGGACGATCGCACCCGTACCAGTCAAATTGCCATTGATCGCGCCAACTGCGCCGGTGCCGTCAATTTCAATGGTGCTTGTTGAGGCGGCCGCCGCATTGATTGGCGTACCGAAAGTTACCGTGCCCGTGCCGCTGCCGACAAGTGTACCGCCATTCAAGACAATGGATCCTGAACCCAAAGCGCTGCTTCCCAGCGCTCCGACGTTCACCCAGCCATTGTTGATGGTCGTTCCGCCGAGATAGGTGTTGGCGCCGGAGAACGTCAATGTGCTGGTGCCGCTCTTGCTCACATTGCCCGGCCCTGTGATCGAGCCAGT
>DATAPK010000058.1:0-9931 GCA_036265245.1 Tepidisphaeraceae bacterium
GAGAAAGAGTTGTGTGAGCTTGAAAAAGGTTCAAGCAAAAGGATTTTGCCGTCGGGCTCGACTGCTGGGCTGAGAACGGAAAGATCGGCAGACAGGCCGGTTCGCAATCCCTTTGTGCCAAACGTTGAGTCGAGCTTGCCATCCGATTGATAGCGGACGGCGATGGTGCCTGGGGAATCTCCGCTGTTGTTTGCATAGCTGGTTCCGATGACGAGTAATTTTCCATCGGGCTGAAGGACGGCCGAATTTGGATATTCACTGTGGCCGAAATCGCTGATGACATAACCCGCGCCGCCGCCGAAGGTGCTGTCGAGCTTGCCGGATTTTGTCAGGCGAGCGATTACAAAATCGCCGGATACCGATGGAGATTTCTCGACGAAACCGACCGCAATCAGCTTTCCATCCGGCTGTATGAGTATCTGGCTAATGTTGAAATTTGGGAGCTTTGCCAGGGTTGAAATGCTCGCCTGCCCGTTGTGGCCGAAAGCCGGATTGGGCACTGCGGAGGCGCTGAGTTGCTGTATGGAGCCAAAATCGGGGCCGCTGGTTGTGAGCATTCCGTTGGCGGCCACCACCTCTCCAAGATTGGTGAACTGGAAGTCTTCATTGTCCTTATGATGCCCGTAACCCAGATCGGGCTGGCCATTGGCGAGAAGGCGATAAATCTGGCCGAGGTGCGTGTAGTAGATCATCCCTTCAGGATTGACGGCGAAGATGTTGTCGTTCGGATCAGGGAAACTAACGCCTTGGTTGAGTTGCTTTATTCCGTGGTCTCCGAAGGTGGGGTCGAGTGAGCCGTCTGGGTTAAGCCGAGTTAATTGCGGGGTGACGATGTCGTCGCCATCCTGCTCGAATTCTCTTGTTTCCCCGACGATGAGTAGCTTGCCGTTGGATTCGACGAAAATTTGACTATGCGGGGTATCCGCCAATTCACCCGTCAAAAACACGCGGCCGTGGTTGCCGAAGGTGGGGTCGAGGGCGCCGGCGCTGAGGAGGCGGCGCGGTTCCAGAGTTTCGATCGCGGTGACGAGGTCGGGCACTACTCTCCCTGGTTTCTGTGAACGGTGCGAGATGGCTGTCCCTTATATTTTCAAGACGGCGTGGGTGGTGACGTATTACATAGTTTAACCGGGGAATATCGGGAGAGCATAGGAATTGATAGGTGGATTTGAGGGTGGTGGACGGGAAGACCCGCCGCATGCGGCGGGCTATGTGGGGATTTTGGCGGACGAGCACCGGTCGATGGTTGAGGGATTTATCTTCGGCCGGGAGCGGGGTGGGATCGCTTATTTGCCCAGATTTTGGCCTGCTTGCGGGCGACGGATTCGGGAACGGGGTTGTCGCGTACGAATTGGTTGGTTTGGTCAAGCAATTTGAAGAATTCGGGGAAATCCTCGCTGAAGACGATCAGGCGGGTTTTGCGCAGTTCGCCAGTCTTTTTATCGCGGTTTCCTTCGGTCAGCAGAATGAAATGATTCCCGTTGCCGGCTTCTTTTACCTGGGCGGCATAAGTACGCGTGCCTACGGATTTGAAGAAGGTCTGGAAGAGGATTTTCGGTTCGGTTTTTGGCGCGGACTTTTCCTGGGCGCGCACTTGGGTCGCGACTGGCATGGGGCTCCTGGTTAGGACTAAACGAAACTCTTACGAAGACGATCTTTACTTAATGACCAATGACCAAATCCGAATGACCAATGAATGACCAATTACTCAAATCCCCAATTTGGTCGTTGGAGATTGGGATTTAATTGGTCATTCGGATTTGGTCATTGGTCATTCCGAGTTAGTTGTAACTTCTCAATACCCCGATGACGACGCCTTGGACTTTGCATCGGTCGGCATCGACGATGCGGGGTTCCATTGTGCTGTTGGCAGGTTGAAGGCGGATTTTTCCGCCTTCTTTGTAAAAGCGTTTGAGCGTGGCTTCGCCGTTGTCGAGGAGGGCGACGACCTGCTCGCCGTTGCGTGCGGTTTCGCGGCGTTCGATGACGACGTAATCGCCGTCGCACAGATGATCCTCGATCATGCTCTCGCCTCGGACGCGGAGAACGTAGACGCCGTTGCGGGCGTGGAACATCTGCTCGAGATCGAGTTCTTCGCGATTTTCGACGGCCTCGATGGGCGAGCCGGCGGCGATGTTGCCGAGGAGGGGGAGCTTGGTTGCGCGTTCTTCGTCGGGGAGTTTGCCGTCAGCGATGATTTCCAAAGAGCGAGCCTTGTGTTTGTCGCGGCGCAGGGCGCGTTTTTTTTCCAGGGCTCCGACGTGCTCGAAGATGGTGACTTTGCTCGTGCCGAGTTGATCGGCCAATTCCTGCATGGTCGGCGAATAGCCATGCAAATGGCGATAGTTTCGAATGGCTACGATGACGTCCAACTGCCGGGGTGTGAGATTCATAAGCGGTTCCTTCATCAAACGGGCCTGGAGGTTGCGGCCCAAAATCCTGTGCTGCCAGCAGCGCCGGGCCCAGGTCGGCCAGAAGCGCTTGCAGTTCCGCCGGGTCGAGCACGGCGGGTTCAACCAGCAGCGCGCTGGGACGATCAGGGACCAAGGCCGGATCGTTTTCGATCAGGCGTTCGATCTCCTGGGATTCCGGGACATCCTTGTCCATGGCCAAACCCTTGGGATAAACACATCGGCACCCGTTTGGAGGGTGTTTGGCGGACAGTACCCTAACATGCGGCCAAAAGTCAAGAGGAAAGTGAATAGGGTGTTTTGGGCCACTTAAACCGATGGCAGTTTTTGCATTATGGAAGGGGAATTTAGTTGCGAGGGTAGAATGGCGGTGTAGATTTCAACAAGGATTTCGCACCGTTGTTCTGCCCCCGCAAGGAGAAGATGCCGCGCTCTTTCCCCCGACTGAATCTAAACGGTAGGCAACCTCGGCGCACGCGGCGTGTGATCTTGCAGGCCATCGGTGTTGGCATTGGGCTTGCGCCTTCTTTTATATTGGCGGGAACACATCGCGACGATGTGCCGGATTCTTCTTTCACGGCGTTGGGCAACGATCCGAATTACAACACGGTGGGGACGGTCATCAGCACGGTTTCGTCGCAGCTTTATGGCGGGGCGGGGGTGTTGATCGGAAGCCACTGGCTGCTGACGGCGGCCCATTTGGTGCGCGTGGATTTAACCGGCAATGGGGCGGTGGATCCCAGCGCGGTTTCCGTGAACGTGAATGGGCAAAGCCAAAATTCCGACGAATGGGTCGTTCATCCGAGCTATCAGGATAATCTGTCGGCGGGTTTTGATCTGGCATTGCTGCATTTGAGCACGCCGGTCACCAGTGTCACGCCGTCGCAACTTTATACGGGTTCATCGGAGTTGACCGCGGATGGAGTGAGCGTGGGGTTTGGTCATGGCGGGACCGGTTCGACGGGCGAAGACAATTCATTCGGCACGAAGCGCGCGGGGCACAATACGATTGATTCGCTGGGCGGGGTCTTTTTTCCGGATGTTGGTTTTCTGGCGAGCAATCGATATCTGGTGACGGATTTTGATTCGCCGACCGATGCGACAAGAAGCTCGTTTGGATCGTCGACGCCGGTGCCGCTGGAGTTTTTGCCGGCGCATGGAGACAGCGGTGGGCCGGTTTTTATCAATGACGGCGGCGTGCAGAAAGTGGCGGGGATTATTTCGGTTGGGGATCAGGGGCCACTGAATTCGCCGGACGGCACGATCAATTCCAGTTATGGCGATGTCGCGGCTGCGGTGCGAACGTCGGTTTTGAATGGCTGGATCACCGATCAGATGTCGGCCTTGTATTGGAGCAACAGCGCGGGCGGGACGTTTGGCGCCACATCGAATTGGGATGAGGGCTCGGTGCCGGGCGTGGGGAATATCGCGGTGTTTGATATCGGGGGCGTTTATTCGGTCTCGGTGACGTCGGCGATCAGCAACAAACGCATCCGCGTGCGCGCGGGTAATGTGACGATGAACCTGGGCGGAAATACATATACGCTGGGCAGCTCGACGCTGGAAAATTCGCTGAGCGTGGCCAAGGCGGTCACGGATAATTGTTCGCTGACGCTTTCCGGCGGAACGATGTCGGCGGTGAATGTGGGGATCGCGGAAATCTCAGGAACGACCGGGCAATTGACGATCGGATCGGGCGGAGTGCTTCAGGCGAGCAGCGGGATTTATGTCGGCGGCACGTCTTCTTCGTCGGGTGGAACGGCCACGCTGCAGATCAACTCAGGTGGGGCGGTGCAGATCAACAATGGAATGCAGATTTATTTCGGTGGGAAGTTGAATAATTCTGGCACGGCGAGTTGGGCGGGCGGAACGATCGTTGCGGTTGGGCCGATCAATAATATGGCAGGGGCGATTTTTGATTCGCAGGGAAATCTCAGTTTGGTTGGTGCGGGCGGCGCGTTCAGCAACGCGGGCTTGTTGCGAAAATCCAGCGGCACGGGATTGACCACGGTGTCAACGCCGCTGACGAATACCGGCACGGTTCAGGTTCAAAGCGGTTCGATGAGTTTCATGGGCGGCGGATCGAGCAGCGGCGGGACGTTTCTGGTGGCGAGTTCGACACGAATGGATATCGCGGGCAGCAGCGCGTTTACGATGAGCGGGCAAAACACCGCCACCGGCAGCGGCGTGGTGGGATTGGGGTCGCTGGTCAGCAACAGCGGCACATTCAAGGTGGATACGAACGCGATTGTGATTGCGTCGGGGACGCTGAACAATACGGGCACGGTGAATCTGAACAACCGGTTGATTCTGGATTACAACATCACGTCGCCGATTGTGAATATCCGGAATCAAATCAAGACAGGCTTTGCCAGCGGCGCGTGGAATGGAAGCGGCATCGCGAGCTCATCGGCGGCGACGATTGCGGCGACCAGCGGCAATATTCATAAGACGGGCATCGGCTTCGGCGAAGCCAGTACGCTCAATCTCACCAGCTTTGGGGGACAGACGGTTGACTCCACTTCACTTTTGCTTCGCTACACCTATTTTGGCGACGCGAATCTCGACGGCACGGTGAACCTGAACGATTTCAATCTGCTGGCGGCGAATTTTGGGAAGAGCAGCCAGTTCTGGAGCGGCGGAGATTTTAATTATGACGGCACGGTGAATGCGCTGGATCTGAACGCGATCGCGACGAATTTTGGGCAGGTGGCGATTCCGTCGGAACCGGTGGGTTCGGCGCTCGCGCTGGGAGCGTTAGTGCCGGAGCCGGTGGCGCTGGCACCTGTGGGGATGGCGGTTATGGCGATGGCGCGGCGACGGCGGGCGAGATTGGGCTAGGGGAACAACGGCGAGCAAGCTCGCCGCTACACGAAGAGGGTCAATCAAATTCTTTTACGGCGGGTGGCTGATCCGCGCCAACGCATCCTGAGGTGATGTGGGCGAGGAAATAGTTTTCGCCGAGGACGCCGGCGCCGGCGAGGCGGCGGAGGGTGGCGAGTTGGCCGACGTGGGTGAGGGCGTCGGCGATGGGGCCTTGGAAGATTTTGCCGGCTGAGCAGGGGAGCGTGGAGACGGCGGCAAGTCGATGGTCGAGGGCTTGTGTGGCTTTGAAGAATCTCGCGACAAGATCATTCCATTGTGCGGAAGGGGAATCGTGCCAGATGGGTTTTCCTTCGGTCATGGTGGCGGCCCAGTCGAGCAGGTCGCAGATGTGGGCGAGGATTTCGCCGGCGGAGCGGGTTGAGGGGGCGATGCGTTGTTTTTCGAATGCGGGCGGGGCATCACGCAGGACTTTGGCGGCGCGATAGGCGAGGGTGGCCAGAGTGTGGCGGAGCAGGGGAAGATCGGTGGGGTTCATGTCGGTCATTTTATTTCAATCTGTCGCAGGATGGTCGGGTCGGTGATTTTTTTGTCGTCGGCGAGCAGGAACGCCTTGCTCAGGATGATCGAGAGGGCGCCGTCGCCTTCAAAGGGGAGGAAGAGATGGTCGGTGTGGGTGCTGCGATTGGGGACGATGCAGAGGTATTGGTCGTTGGGTTCCATGAGGATGTTGCCGCTGCCGAAGTGGATTTTGTAGGTGCGGATATCGCCGCGGACGACGAGGAAGCGGTCGGTGAAGGAGCAGCGTGAGGCGATTTTGAGGTGGGGGATGATGCGTTCGAGGGCGGCGCGGCGGGTTTTGGAGGATTCGCTTAGAGCGCCGAACGAGAAGCTATCCCAGTACGTTCGGAATATTCCCTCGGGGCCGTTGTCGGCCCAGGTGGGGTCGTTGCCGATGCTGGTGACGCCGACGAAGAGATCGACGTCGCGCATCGCTTCGCTGAAGGGCAGGGCGGGGACGTCGCTTAATTCCAGGGGTTCGGTCATCTCTGCACCGGTTCGATAGAAACGAACCTGGTCGGTGGTGAGATAATTTGCGACAAAGCTTTCGTTGAAGTCGCCGGCCATTTCGATCCAGAATTCGGCGCGCAGGTTCCAGTGGGGGAGTTCAAGAGTTGGAGTTGCGTCGCCGCCGTCCCAGGAGCCCTGGAGTTTTGTTTTCCAGCCGCGCTGCTGGCAGAGGGCGATGAATTGATGCTGGCGAACGATGTGGGTGGCGAAGCGGTTCGAGTAAGTACGCGTCGTCAGCTCGGCGTCGGTAAGGATGTAGACTTCGCGATAGGCTTGCTTGAAGGGTTGGGTGACGGAGTGGCGCTGGATCCAATCTCGCCAGGCGGTGACGGATTGGACGTCGATGCCGATGGGATGCCAGAGGCGAACGCGGGCGGATTCGGGGGAGGCGATTTTGATGGGTGTGTCGTCGACTTTGACGAGTTTGCCGTTGAGCCAGGCGCAGGGGGTGACGCGATCGTCTTCGAGGATTTGCCAGATCAGGCGACGGGCGAGTTGGGAGAGAAGGGGGTGGTTGAAATATCGCTCGTGCCAGGTGGGATATTGCCATTCGGCGGCGTTGGCCATGCGGCGCTCGACGCGGTCGCGCTGGGCGGGGAGCATTTTGGTGAGGTCTTTGACGGTTTTCTGGAGGGCTTTGAGTTCGTCGGCGTGATCGCGTTTTACTTCGGCGGGGATGGATTTTTGGGGTTTGGGGGTGTGGGGACCCGGCCCTGAAGGGCGGGGCTTTGTGATGCTGTCGGACTTTATCCAAGTGAGAGTGGTGGAGTGGGTGCCGGTGATTTTTAGTTCGGCGGTGTAATTGCCGAAGGTTTGGTGAAGGATTCCGTCGGCGTTTAGGCCGAAGGTGGGGATGGCTTTTTCGGCGAGTTCTTCGGGGGTTTGGCCGGTGTTGTCGGCGAATTTCTGGAGGGCTTTGGCGGCGTTTTTCCGGCCGGTGGGTTGCTTGATTTGGGCGTCGATGCGGCCGAGCTGAGCGGCGGCGTCGTCGGTTTGCATGTTGGTGAGAGAAAATAAACAGGCGTTGCCGAGGATCATGCAGCGCGGGCCGAGGTTGGGGACTTTTTTGAAACTGGCGAGAGTGGCATCGGCGAGCGACTGCGCGATGAGGGGATTTTTGGAAGAGGCGCACGACCAGGCCAGGCCTTTGAGCAACTGAGCATGTTCTTTGATGATGAGGTGATTGGGGTTGGGAATGTAGCGTGTTTCGGTGAAGGGGATTTGCTGGTTGCGGGGCTTTTCGACGAGGGGCAGCCATCTGGCGAGGTGCTTTTCGAAAGCGTTGTGGCCGATGGGGGCGATGAGTTCATCGGCGCGGGTAAGCCATTTTTTAGAGGGCTTGGAGCCATCGGCGGTGGCGGCGTATTGAAGCAGGGCGGAGAAGGCGGTGCGTTGCGCGGGTGGCATAGCGGCGAGGTCTGCGATTGCGGCGTCGGCCCAGGCCTCGCCGGGGGCGATGTTCACCGTGGCGGCGGGAGTTGGGCCATTGAGCATTTCGTCGATGGAATCGATGAATTCCTGGAAGCCGGGATAGCCTTTCTGCGAGGTCATGTAGTTCCGGAGACTGCGGAGGGATTGCTGGATCTCCGTGGGATAGGGTTGATTTTTGAAACGGTTGCGTACGGAGTTGAGCAATGCGGCGTAGGGGACCATATAAAACAGGGAGCCGGGTTCACCAGAGGCGGCCATTAAGAGAATCGAGCTAAGGACGGGGATTTCATAAGGAAGTGTTTTGCGAAATATCGCCGAGGCGATCGGCTTGAGCGGGAGCCGGCTGGAGAATGTTTTGCCACGTTTGGATGGGGGTGGTTTATCGCTAAGAAACTGGATTAGAACGTAAACAACAGGAACAAGCTCGGCGGGCGAAAGCGAGAGGATTTTTTTGCAGGATTCAAGCTCGGTGGGTTTGATTCCAAACGTGCCAGCGGCAGAGACTTCGATAGTGACTTCCTCGATCTGTTGCTCGGCTGTTGCGAGTTGCTTTTTGAAGTCCTCGGGTAGTTCCACTGTATTTGCTCCCGGTATTTTTGTTTGGGGTTAGCTTCAGTTGTGGTGTGGTTTGAACTGGGGAAGAAAACGCGTCGCAAGCGACGCCGCTAAACGAAAATGTGCGAGTGAGTTAGCCTCCGACAAGGGGCATGAGCTTGACGAAACTGACCTGCGTGCCGTGATGGATGACGAGTTGTTCGTCGAGTGATTCGGCTTGATGGTTGTCCACGAGGACAAAGAAGCCGTTGCTTTCAAATGAAGAGCAGGCTTTTTCGAATTGGGTTTTCCAGTCGATTTGGCGTGCTTCGCGGATGCGGTAGCCGTTGAGGGTTTGCTCGGCGTCGGTAGGCTGGACGAGGCCTCGGAAATATTCCGGCGTGCGGCGGTTGTAATCCTGCACTTCCTGATAGACGCGCTCGCGGATCAACTCGCGAACGGTGATTTGCTCGGAAGGAAATTCGAGCGGAAACGAATGCAGCGTGCTGCCGGAGGCGGTCTCGTCGCGGATGGTGAGGGTGGTGGACATGGGCTCTCCTTTTGGGGAGAGCGAATTTTAACAGGAATAACGGGAAGGCAAAGATTAATTTAACTTAAGCTTTTCTAAGATGGTTTTTTTGAAATTTGAACGTCGAACATTCAACATCCAACATTGAAAGTTAAATGGGAGATAAAAACGCGTCGCGAGCGACGCGGCTAAATGAAGAAGTTTGGATTGGGATGCAATTTAAGGATCGATCTGCGCGGAAGGCTGGGTTGAAGGCTGCACGGTGGGCGCTTTAGTGGGCGGAGGGACAGGGGTGGGTTTCATGGCGGCGAGTTCGCGTTCGATTTCGGGGCGGAAGGAGGGCATGCGGAGGGCTTTGCCGCCGGGACGGGCGAAGCGGATGCGGTGGTGGGTCTGGTCGATGGTGATCGCAAACTGCTTCAGGTATTGCGCGCCGAGAGTGACGGTTGGTGTTTTGGAGACGGCGACGATGGGTTCGTGAACGATGTGCTGGCCGATGTGCAGGTCTTCGTCGAGCATTGCGATCTTCATGGCGTTGAAGCTGTAAAAGGCTCTGACGAGGCTTTGCGCCACGGGTTTTTCGGCGCCGGGGAAATCTTCCTTCATCGAATCGGGAATGATGATTGTTCCGGAATAGCCGGTATCGACGACGGCGTCGATTTCGCGATCGCCGATGCGCAGGGGGACGGAAAGGTGGTTGCCATTTCGATAGAGAGGCAGGACGTTGATACCATCGGGCGGGGGCAAGGAGCCGGGCTGGATGATGATGCGATCGTCGAGATAGTCGAGGGTGAGAAGCACATCGCCAAAAAGTGGGAGGCCGGCGATGCCGCTGGGGGGATGATCGTGATCCTGCACGTTGCCGATTTCGCTGACGAAGGCGATGAAGTGAGAGAAGTTGGCGGCGCCGAGGGAGAGTTGCGTGACGGGCGTGATGCCGTCGATGCGGTGACGATGGCCGTCGGCGTCGACGAGTGAAATCGGCGCGGGTGTGATGGGCATGTGCATGCGGGCGGCGGTGTTGGGCGTGATGATGACGTCGGGGGAGCCGGTGTCGATGAGCATCCAGAGTTTGCCGAATTCGGTTTCGGCCAGGACGATGGGGACATCGGTGGGCGTGCGTTTCATCTCG
>DATAPK010000059.1:0-4139 GCA_036265245.1 Tepidisphaeraceae bacterium
CGCATCATGGACGACAACAGACACCTCGGATCGATCGACGCATCCACCACTTGTGGATAGAAACAAGATCGTCGCAAGCATGCCAACGGTCGGTCGCATCGACTATCGAACCCCCATGATGATCTCCATCGTCAACTGATCCAGCTTCTCATACGGCAGCGGGCTTTCGGCCAGTTGCACGCGATCGAGATTGGCTTGCAGCAGCGACTTGGCGCTTGCGGCGGTGAACTTTTTCGTCAGCTTGCTCGCGGCGGAATCCTCAACATTGATGATCTTCCGCAAACCCTGAATCTCCGGATCTTTATTCCATCGCGCAGCCTTTTCTTTCAAGATCATATACGTTCGCATGCAACCCTTGGCGAATTCCTTCACATCATCCAGATTGCTCTGGCGATAGGCGTGGGCGTCGAAATGGCGATTGCCGTTGTATTTGCTGTCTTCAAGCAGCTTCACCAGGAAAAAGGCGTGCTTGAGGTTGGCGGAGCCAAAGCGGAAATCCTGGTCGTATCGGCCAAATTCCTGATCATTCAGATCGATGTGAAAGAGCTTGCCCATCTCAATCGCCTGGGCGACGTGATGCACAAAGTTCAACCCGGCCATGTGCTCATGCGCCACTTCGGGGTTCACCCCGCACATATCGGGATGGTCGAGCGTGGGAATCAGCGCGAGATAGCTTCCGGTGACGGCGAAATACATATGCCCGCGCGGCTCGTTGGGCTTGGCCTCAAAGGCGAACTTGTAGCCGAACTTCTGCTGGATGTTCCATTCGCACAAAAAATTGATCGCCTCGCGGAAGCGTTTGATGGCATCGATCGGGCACTTGGTTGCATCGGATTCAGCACCTTCGCGCCCGCCCCAGAAGACATACGTCTTCGCGCCCAGCGCCGCGCCATATTCCATCGAGCGCATCGTCTTCTGAATCGCATACGCCCGAATCTTGGCGTTGTTGCTGGTGAACGCGCCGTCCTTAAAGACCGGATCGCTGAACAGATTGGTCGTCGCCATCGGACAAACCAAGCCGTTGTCCTTCAGGCTCTTTTTGAAATCCTTGACGATCTGATCCGCCTGAGTTGGCGTGGATTCGATGGGGATGGCGTCGTTGTCGTGGAAGTTCACGCCATACGCCCCCACGTCGCCGAGCAGTTTGCAGATCTGGTCGACCGAGATTTTTGCGCGAGTCGGCTCGCCAAACGGGTCGCGGCCAACATTGCCGACCGTCCACAGACCAAACGTGAATTTCAACTTGGGATCAGGCTCGTAACTGGGCATTTTAGGTTCCTTTGAACAGGGTTTTTTGGGTCGCGGAGTGTCCTCGAAACAGCGGGCAGAATCAAGATTTGCTTTTGATACTGGACGCCCCCGCCGCTGACGGATTCAATACAGCCAATGCTTTGCAATCCCTACGTCACTATTCATATCGACTTGAATCGAATCAGAGCGAATATCGAACAAATCCGCACCCTGGTCAAAGTCCCCATCCTCGCCGTCGTAAAAGCGGATGCCTATGGCCTGGGCGCATCCGCCGTCGCTTGCGCCATCGCGGAAATCGTCGACGGTTTCTGCGTCTTCCAGCTACAGGAAGCCATCGAAGCGAAAATCCACCAGCACACCGGAAAGCGAACATTAGCCCTCGGCCCACCCGCATCGATGAACCCACACGATTTCCAGTCAGCGGGTGTCACCCCGTCCGTTTCAACCGTCGAGCAAGCGGTGCTGCTACGCGCAGCCAAGCCGGCACTGTGCGTCGATACAGGCATGCAACGGTTAGCCTGCCCGATTGAAAAGATCGACTCTGTTCTGCGCGCCGGCGAATGCTGCGAAGCCTTCACCCACGGCACGCGCGTCAGCGATGCGCAGCAATTAAAGAACGCATGCGGACGCTATGGCATTCCCCTCCACGCCGCCGCCACATCTTTATTGCACGAACCTCAAGCTCTGTTAGACGCAGTTCGCCCGGGCCTGGCGATGTATCGCGGCGCAGCCCGGGTCGTCACCACACTCATCGAAGCCCACGAAACCATCGGCCCCGCGGGTTACACCGGATTCACCGCCTCAAGACATGGCGTGATCCTTATGGGCTACGCCCACGGCCTTCGCCCCGGCGTCTGCACCGTCAACGGAACCCAACGCCGCGTCCTCGAAGTCGGCATGCAGACTGCGTTCGTCGAACTCGGCGAAAAAGATCGCGTTGGCGATGAAGTCGCCTTGCTGGATGAAACCGTGAACGATCAAGTCCTCGCCGAAGCCTGGTGCGTCAGCCCGCACGAAGTATTGCTGGATTTGTGTGCGACGGGAAGAAGAATCTACAGTGGCGAATGATCGACATCTTCGCCCTCGTAATCGGCCAATTCAATCGCGCACCGATCGAATCATCACGCTGCCACTTATCTCCTTGTCGCGGCCGGTGAAATTTGAGTTGTGAACCTTGCAGCTTACCCGGATTTAGCAAGTTTTTATATTGTGTGCGCTTCGAAGCGGCGCGCGTGCGCAGTGAAGGGGAATGTTTCCGCTTTGAATCGCAGGCGCGCATTGCGCTGCGGGCGCACGCCAATGCGCTGCGCCGGCAGTCAGAAGCGCTGCGCACAACGTGGCAAGCGCTGGGGACATTCACTCCAGCGCTTCGCACGCTACGCGCTCCCCTGCGGGCGCAATCAAAATCGATGCGGGCGCGGGGCAGAATGGGGCGTTTCATGCATGATGATGGGAGTAAAGATCGGGTTTCGCGCAGCGGCACAGCGGAATTGTGCGGTTCCCCGATTTGAGGATGCAGATCGAACTTCATTAACAAAGTATCCAGAAAAATCGTTGTTTAAGCTCGAATCCTCGTTATTCTGACGAGGGTTTCTTCAAGGGCTTTTTCGGGAAGGCTCAAACGCAAATCCGGCGGGGACAGGATGGGAATCTGTGACACGTTTCGGAGGGAGTCATGTCGTGAAGAGAAGGCAAAAGAGTGATCGATCCAAGTACATTGAATGCCTTGAATGCCGGCGTTTACTTAGCGCCACTTTCGCCAGGCTTTATTCCTTCACCAATGGCTCAGACGGGCTAACCCCTCAGGCAATCACCATCGACAGCGACGGCAATCTATACGGCACAACCTATCAGGGCGGCGACGCCGGCGGTGGCACGGTTTGGGAACTGGCCGCGGGAAGCAGTGCCGTCACCACGCTCCATTCCTTCAGCGGCAACGTCTATCCAACCGGCATCATCGTCGATAGTGAAGGCAATCTATTCGGGACGACCAAAACCGGCGGGGATAATAGCATTGGCTCGATCTGGGAATTGGCTCATGGAAGCAGCACGCTTTCGCCGCTCTATTCCTTCACCGGCGGGAATGACGGGGATTATCCGGTGGGGATCACCGTGGGTCCTAACGGCAATCTGTATGGCGTAACCGAGTTCGGCGGCGACGCGGGTGTCGGCACCGTGTGGGAACTGCCAAAGGGAAGCAGCACCATCTCCCCACTCTCTTCCTTCACCGGCAGTGATGGGCAATATCCGGTTGGAATTACTCTGGACAGCGGCGGCAACCTATATGGCACGACGGCGCTGGGCGGCACGGACGGTGATGGCACGGTGTGGGGACTGGGCAACGGAGAGAGTTCGATCTCCGCGCTCTACACCTTTCCCGACGTCGGCGGCAGCCCGGTCTATCTGAACGGAATCACCATCGACAGTAACGGCAATCTGTATGGCGCCACCCAGCAAGGCGGCGACAACTCCAGCGGCTCGGTTTGGGAACTGGACACTGAAAGCGATACACCCTCCACACTCTATTCCTTCACCGGCGGGAATGACGGCGGAGGCAACTACGGCGTCGCCATCGATGCCAACGGCGACCTCTACGGCACGGCTGAATACGGCGGCGCGGTGGGAAGTGGCGTGGTTTTTGCGGAACTGTTGCCGCAACTCTCCGGCCAATTTCTCGGAGATATCCCGTTCGCGGCACAACCGGACGACACGATTTCGCCAGACCTGCAAATCACCGACGCACCGAACGCGGGCGAGGTGGTCGATGGCGACGAAACCACCGTCTACTACCTCTCGACAACACCCGATCTGTCCGGCGTCATCACGCCTGAGCTTGCAACAAACGAATATGATCTGGAGTTGGGCGCGGGCGAATCCTACAACGAATT
>DATAPK010000060.1:0-10278 GCA_036265245.1 Tepidisphaeraceae bacterium
CAGGCACCCGCCCAGCAAAAGCGTGAGCCCACCTAACACGAGCATCAGCACACCCGCTCGTTTGGCTGGTGCGAGCGGATCGCTCATTGGATGATACGAATATCCCAGCGGAACCGGAGACTGTGGGGGATAAGGCGAAGGATATTGACTCATGAAGAAGCGCCCGGAGGATTTATTTGCGAACCACCATTGTTGCCGCGATCGCCGCCGCCGCAACGGCGGCTGTTTCGACGCGCAGGATCGTCGCCGTCAGCTTCACGCCCGTCAAGCCGTGCGATGCAAAACGGGCTAGTTCATCGTCCGTCCAGCCCCCCTCGGGTCCGATGAGAAAGAGAAGTTGATCAGGATGCGAGCCCAAACAGAAATCACCAATCGGTGCAGCATCGTCCTTCGTGGACAAATACCATCGCTGGGTTTGCCACTTAAGTGACAAGCCCGGTGGGGGTATAAGATCACCGGACAGCAATTTGTCGATCTCAGTCAATTCATCAATTTTCATCACGCCTGCGCGATGCGATTGCTTCGCCGATTCCGTCGCGATGCGCAGCCAGCGATCGCGTTTGCTGTTCCCTGTTGGGTGAACCACGCTCCGGGCGGTCTTTAGTGGAATGAATCGAGACACGCCCAGCTCGCTCAGCTTCTCAATCATCCAATCCGCCCGATCTCCCTTGGGCACCGCCGATGCGACGATCAATTCGCCTGTCGATTTGGATTGTTCGACCGTCTCAACGCGCACGGCGACGCCCGTCGGATCAGCGCGCGTCACGATTGCCTGCGCGATCAGCCCGGCGTCAGTAAAAAGCTCGACGCTCGAACCAATCTTCAACCGCAACACTTCGCGCAGATGGTGGGCCTGCGATTCATCTAACAGAATTTCGCCGGGCTGAAGGGAAGAGACGTGAATGCGTCGCGCCACAGGCCGGATTATGAGCCCCGGGGGGATATCGATCAACATTTGATTGCGGCGGAAAAAATTGAAGTTATGATGCACCCCAAGTCGTCCGATAAGAGCGCAGGGAGCGCTCTCGGACAAGAAGCCATTTCCGAGCTGCGCCCGAAAGAAAGGAGTTGCGATGGGCCAGGCCACGGTTGACCTGCCCGATCCATCTGAGGCCTCCACAACGCCGGCGCCTGTCGCCAGTGCGGATGATCTGCTTTCGCAATTAGCCGGCGACGAGATCGATCGTTTGCTTGCCGAAGCTGAAGTGGAGAAGGGCTCCGCCGCGCCCGCAGATGCAACGCCGCCCGAGCCAGTGGCCGATGCGCCTGCTGCGGATGTGACTCCAACTCCGGCAAGGAATGAAACCCCCGAAATAACCAGCGCCGGCGATGATCCGCTTGATGTACTCCACAAGGAATTGGCCGGCATGGAGCCGGTCGTTCCAACCGCACCAATCACGCCGCATGTCCCCCAGCCAACGCCGGAAATCGCTCCGCCCGACGACTCGCAGCTTGACGATCTATTCAAAGAATTAGCCGACGCACCCGCCGCCAAAACCGAAGCTCCCGCACCGGCGCCAGCCGCGCCCGCCACGACCATCGCCGATCCCTCCGCCGCGGCAAAGGAACTCGACGAAGCCATCGCCAAAGGTTCGGCCGATGCACTCCCCGAGGTGAAGAGCGCCGAATCAGAAACCAGCCAGGCCGAGAAAGACGCCCTCACCCAGGTCGTCGAAGCGATCGATTCAAAAACAGACAACCTGCCTGATTTGGAAACCCCGGGTGCCGTGCCGTTTTATCTAAAACCTCTCGTCTGGCTGAATGCCCCGATGATGTTGCTCCCCGACGCATTACGCGATGCCGTTGGCAAAATTGCGATTCTAACCCTCGTGAACGCCGTCGCGGTTTATGCTTATGTGATGCTTTTCCGGAAGCATCATTAGGCAAATGATCAAGCTCCAATGACCAACAAAACCCCAATTACCCAAGGCCCAGCTTTTGGGAATTTGGGATTTGGTGCTTGGTTGGTCATTGGCCCTTGGGCATTTGAATTATCCGGAGTACGTCCTCACTCACGCAAAATCGCGTTTTGGTCCCACCCAAGCGCCCGTCGTCCGCTTATAATCAACCGGCGAAGCCCATGATACGCTTCAACTGCCATTGCACTCACGAATTCCTCGTCCCCCAAGATCAGGCGGGCGGGATGATCCAATGCCCCAAGTGCAGCCGGCTCAACGACATTCCCACCTTATCCGATATTCAGAACCTCGAAGAGGGCGGCATCTTCAAAATCAGCGAGGCCGGGCCCGCGCCGGGAAAGGATGTCCTTCCGAACGCCACCCGCGCCTTCACACGCGATCTGAAAGATCATCGCGGCGACGACATCGACATGCGCGCCACCGTCGATGAATTCCTCAGCGCCGGCGTCGAGGAAGTGCCGCTCGACCTCGCCGAAGAAATCCGTCCCGGCGCGCCCAAGTACGATCCACTCACAGGCGAATTGATCGAAGCCATCGATATCACCCCTCGCAAGGTCCCGCAGGGAACGGACATCAAATCCATCCCCGTCAAATCCATCCCCGTTGCCAAGCGCGCGGTGCAATATGCCAGCGGCGATCTGCATCTTCGCGTCACGCCGGCGACGATCATGCTTCATCTGCTTCAGCCGGTGAATATGTTTGTGATGCTGTTTGTGGTTCTCGCCCATGTTTTTTTCCAGGCAACCATGAGCGTCGTGCAGGCAGGCATTTTCTTCGCCGCCCCCGTGCTCATTCTCGTTGGCGCATTGTTGGTGGCTCATTATGGCGTCTTGATCGAAGAGATTGGCTCTGGCGATGCCGAGGAATTGCCTCGTCCGCTGCGCAACGCCAGTTTCTTCGAGGATATCTGGAATCCCTTCATCCGATTTAACTTCGCGATCCTGCTCTGCTTCTGGCCGCTGATTTTTCAGCGCGATATGACCGGTCCCGCTGGAGCGGGCTTGCTGGTCACGTGCATCTTATTTGGCCTGTATTTTTTCCCCGCCGTGCTGATGACGACACTTCTCGCCGGCAGCTATCTCAATGTCCGTCCCGATCGCGTCATCGGGACGATTCGCGCGATGGGCCCGGCGTACTGGATCTCGGTGTTCGCGTTCGTCATCTGCGGATCGGTTTATCTGACTGGAATCGGCATCTGCGATTTCGCCGTCACTAAACTCTTCGGCAAAGATCCCGTTTCCGTTCCCCTCATCGGCCTGGCCATCGGTTCGCCCACGCTCATCATTGGCGTTTTCCTATTTCACTTCGCCTGCTGGAATCTCGCTCTGCTCTATCGCGGCAATCAGGACAAGCTGCCTTGGATTCTCCAGCGTCACGTCCATAGCCGCCGCACCGATACCCTCGCCCAGCTCGAAGCCGCCCGCAAAGCCGCCCAGCGCCATGACGCATTGCGTGCCAACCAACCCAACCGCGACCAACGCCTCGCCGAAATCCGCGCCGCCGAAAAAGCCAAGCAACAAGCCGCGCCCGGCGAAAAGCCCATCTGGGATCGCGTCGCCGAAACTCGCAACGAGTGATTTGCAGCGTTGCCTCCCATACAATCCATCCATGCGTATCGCTCTCGCCCAGATCAACCCCATCGTCGGCGACATCGCGTACAACGTCCGCAAGATCGTCGATTTCGCCAACCGCGCTAAAACGCAAGGCGCGAAGATGGTCGTTTTCCCCGAGTTGTGCGTCGTCGGATATCCGCCGAAAGATCTGCTCCTCAAATCGCAGTTCATTGATGACAACCTGCGAGGATTGCAAACAATCGCTCAGCAGGTCAGAGGGCTTGACGTCGTCGTCGGTTATGCCGCCCGAAACGAGCAACCCATCGGCCGCCCCCTGCACAACGCGGTTGCGGTCATCCGCGATGGCAAAATCGTCAGCACGCATTTCAAGACGCTGCTGCCCACGTACGATGTCTTCGACGAAAGCCGCTACTTCGAGCCCGGCCCCGCTAACGAAACCGAAAATCTCGTCAAAGTCGGCGACGCCCTCGACATCACCGCCGGCCTGTCCATCTGCGAAGACCTTTGGAACGACGAAAAACTCATCGCCCGCCGTCTCTATCACCAAAACCCCATCGCCGACCTCAACGCCGCCGGCGCGCAGGTGCTGATTAATTCCAGCGCCTCCCCCTTCGTCGTCGGCAAGCACGAATTTCGTCTCGAACTCTTCTCCGCGCAGGTCAAACGCTTCGGCAAACCCCTCGTCTACGTCAATCAAGTCGGTGGTAACGATGAACTGGTCTTCGATGGCAATAGCGTTGCCTTCGATGCATCTGGAAATGTGATTGCCCAAGCAAAAGACTTTGAAGAAGACCTGCTCATCGTCGATCTCGAAGTTCCCACCCGGCAGTGCCACTTCAGTGGCACTGAAATGCACCAATATTCCAAGGGAATCGAATCCATCTACAAAGCCCTCATCCTCGGCTTGAAGGATTACGTCTACAAGTGCGGCTTCAAGAGCGTGGTGTTGGGTTTATCCGGCGGAATCGACTCCGCCCTTACTGCAGCTTTGGCCGTGGATGCCCTTGGCAAAGACAAAGTGGTCGGCGTCGCCATGCCCAGCCGATTCAGCTCCGATCATTCCATCGCCGACGCCAAAAAACTCACGGAAAACCTCGGCATCGAATTTCACATCATCCCGATTAAGCCGATCCACGAGCAATTTGAAACCAGCCTCGCCTCTGCTTTCAAAGGAAAAGAACCCGACGTCACCGAAGAAAACATCCAGGCCCGCATTCGCGGCGTGCTGCTGATGGCCTTCAGCAACAAATTCAACCACCTCCTCCTCACCACCGGCAACAAAAGCGAAGTCGCCGTCGGATATTGCACCCTCTACGGCGACATGTGCGGCGGCCTCGCCGTCATCAGCGATGTCCCCAAAACTTCCGTCTACGAACTCTCCAGATTCATCAACACCAGCGCCAAGCGCGAACTAATCCCGCAAAACAGCATCACCAAAGCGCCCTCCGCCGAGCTTCGCCCCAATCAAACCGACCAGGATTCCCTCCCGCCTTATGAAGTGCTCGACGCGATCCTGCATCGCTATGTCGAAGAAGAGAAGGGCGTTCAGGAAATCATCGCCGATGGTTTTGACGAAGCGACCGTGATGCGCGTCATCAAGCTGATCGACCGCAGTGAATACAAACGACGGCAGGCAGCACCGGGATTAAAGGTGACGAGCAGGGCTTTTGGCTTTGGACGCAGGATGCCCATCGCCCAAAACTACGTCCACCGCGCCCCAAAGCATGGCGAGCCTTCACCGGTTTTGGAATGATGGCGATCTCTTATTCGGCGCGTGCGCTGGCGGTAGTGTCACCCGCTGCCGAATCGGCCGCACGTTGAATCGCGTTTCGCCAATTCTTAAGATACGTCATCCGAAGTTGTTCGCTATGGATATCGACATTGCTTTGCTCAAGATAGTTTTGGACGATTTCGCCGACACCATTTTCTCCGGGTGTATCGTCAAATCCCTGGCCCGACGTTTTGGTAGCAACATAAATTGCGTTGCCCACAGGCTTGAGGTTCGCCGCGTCTTGGAAGCGAGTGAGCTTTATCTGGCCTACGATCGTCCTCTGAGTCGTGCCCGGCTTCAGGACGGAAACGATTCCGCCGGTGGAGATCGTGAGCGCGTTATCAAAAGTTCCGGGCGGAACAATAATCGGCGGCGTCAAGCGATAGCCGTCACCCATGCCCAGGACAAGTTCGTCCTTGTCGTTGATAAAGAATGCACCATTGCGGGTGTATCCGTATCCGTCGGTGAGGGGATCGTTCGTTTTTATTTTGAAGAATCCTGTGCCTTGGATGGCGACGTCGAGCGGGCGATTGGTGTTGACGAGCGCACCTTCCTCCATGTTGAGAACGCAGACGGGCGTCTTGCCGCCGTCGCATCGTGTGCCGATCGCTTTGTAGGCAGTCGTGTCGACGTGGCGGAGGTTGTCGGAAGAAATTTCAAGGGCGCGGTCTATCCCACTGAGGGTATCCGCGAATTTGCCGGTATGAAGATCTGCATATTGAAGGGCGGACGCGGTGCGAGCGTCGAGAGAAGATGCCGTTTCGGCGAGAGGTTCGGCTTGTCGACTTCGCACCTGTCCGCCAGGATTGACTGGCTGTGAAGTCTGACAACCTGTCAGGCACGAAATAAGAGAATAGACAAAAAATGTTTCGATCCATCGAGACATGAAGTTGCTCCTTCCGTGAAGCAAATGAATGAAATGGTCATCCTGACGCCATTAGATTACGTCTCTACATGGAAATGACAAGGGCAGACCAATCGGTCCGCCCTTGAGCTTAATTCAATTCTTCATGGTTACTGCCCGACTTCCAGCCGGACATATTTTTCCAGGCTCACGCCGCTCTGCTTCAGATAGTTCGCAATCGTGCCCTTAAAGACACTGGCATTGAAGAATTCCTGATCCAGCAGCACGCGCTCCGCGAAGAACGCATTCAACTTTCCTTCGGCGATCTTCTCCGCGATGTTCTGCGGCTTGCCCGTCGCCTTGGCCTGTTCGACGGCGATCTCCCGTTCCTTGGCCACCAGCTCGGCAGGCACCTCCGTTCGCACCAGACCCAGCGGCCGCGCAAATGCGATGTGCCCGCCCAGATTTTTGATGACCTCATCACTGGGATTGCCCGTGAACGCCATCACAACGCCAATCTTGCCCGTGACGGTGTACAGATATAACCCAGCTTTCCCGCCAGCGGGGGCGGGCATATGTACGGTCTTGCCGACGCGAACATTCTCGCCGGTCGTCTGCGCGACATGGGTCAAGCCGCCGGCCACGGCAGCATCGGCCGAAACATCCGCCGACGGATTCTTCAGCAGCGCCTGCGCCGCATCGCCGCCCAGCTTGATGAAAGGCTCGCTCTTGGCCGTGAAATCCGTATTGCAATTCAATTCAATCAACACCGCCGCAGAGCCGCCGCCCGCCCCAAAGACCCGGCCTTCCGACGCCGCCCGCTCCTGCAAGCTCGATTTCACGCCTTTCTTGCGGAAAATCTCGATCGCTTTTTCGATGTCGCCGCCGGCTTCGACCAGGACTTTCTTGCATTCCATCATCCCCTGACCGGTTTTGGCGCGAAGTTCATTGACGGCTTTGGCTGTGATTTCTGGCATACTGCTATCTCTTTGGTTAATCCTGCAAATCCACGCGGTTTGACATCAGCGCGGGGCGAAAAAACTATCCGAGGATGCTCTCAAACGCAAGTTAAGCAATTCCAAGGATTGCAAGTGTTGGCCCCAATGAACTCTTATTTAGCCCCACCGCTCGCGACGGGATTCCGCCTCACAAAACCGCAATCCCCACGCCCGAGGACGACCGCAAAGCCTCCAATCCAAAAAAACAGCCCTGCTCATGTCAGAGCAGGGCTGTTTATCAAGGTTAAGTTAAACGACTCTTATTTGGACACCTTTCGCCGACGCATCATCGCCACACAGCCGATTCCCAGCATCGACAGACTCGCCGGCTCCGGCGTGGTGGCCAGGTCCAGCGTGATCGTGCTGTTGCTGCCCGTGCCATAGTCGATTGCATATCCGGCGGGGAGATTATTGATAAGACTAAATGTGCCAGTCAGCGTGCCGGTATACGTGGCGATCGTGTAAGGGGCGCCGCTCGTGGCGTCCAGAACGTTCAGATTGAGAACTGTGGCAGTCCCAAGGTCGAGGTTGGTCGTAGTAAGGCTGTCGGCTAAACCCGCGCTGTTAAGATCCACATCATAAGCGGCGGAGCTACCAGAGAACGCAGCGCCGCCAAGAAGGCTGATCGTGCCCGGAACAGTCGGCAGGCCGCCGGGAGCAAGTGCTCCGCTGATGGAGACGGCAGACGAGGTTAAACCAACGATCCCATTGCCGGCCAAGGTTCCCGCAGCTCCAACGCTGACCGCACTGGCGCTGATATTGCCGTTGTCAACCAGAGTTCCGCCGGTGATAGTCGTCGGCCCGGCATAATTGTCACCGGCATTCGTGACAGTGAGTTTTCCCGTACTCGCGCCATCAATGGTAATACCGCCGGCGCCCGTGATCGCGCCCGCAATCGTGGTGCCCGTGGTTCCGCCCGTGTTGGCGACGATGGTTCGCGTGGCCGCCACCGCAACCGCACTGGACCCCAGGCTCCAGTTGACCGGACCTGCAAAGGCTACGTTGCCCGCAAGCGTGATTCCACCCGTGTATGTGCTGAGAGTGGTTCCCGTAGTGGATTCAACCGTTCCGCCACTCAGGCTGACGATGTAAGCGGTGCCTCCAAAAGCAGTGCTATTCTGGAAATCGACGATCCCATTCTGAATGGTCCAGGTTTTTGCGGTGCCGACCATATTGCTGTTGGAAACCGTGAACGCAACGGTAGCACCGCCACTTTCATTAACGGTGAAGTTGACTGGGGTGCCGTTGCTGGCCATCGGCGCTGAAAAGGTGACGTTGCCGCTGCCGTTGCCAGTAACGCTGGCGCTGTTACTGAAACGAAGCGGGGCGGTGGCGCCTCCGCTATCTGTGATGCTCCAGTTCGCGCTGCCGGTTTGTTGGAAGCCGACGGCCGGCGCGCCCATCGTTCCAGGGGCCGCGAGTGAGACCTTGGCCGAGCCGGTTAAAGTGAAGTCGAGGGTATCGGTGACAGCGGCGTTGTCCTGCAAAACAATATTATTAATCGTAATGCCGCTGTTGCCTGAAACTTTATAAGCATTGTGGCCGGGATCTCCCCCAAAATAAATCTGTGTGCTGCTGGAACTGGCTGGATTCACGCCCACGCCATCCGTTGTCGTGCCCGCGGCATCCTGAAACCAGTTTGCGGTTGAGCCCGAAGACCATGAACCAGCTATCGGACTGCTAACAGTTCCCGCGCTGGCTTGATCTCCGCTCCAGTAGTAGGTAATCGCCGCCGCCTTGGTCAAAGTTGGAAAAATCAAAGCCGCGACCGCCGCCGCAACTTTGAGGCTGCCGCCTCGATAAAAGTTCATTCCCATTCTTTCTCCTTATTCAGTCCCATTCTGATTCAGCCGATTCTCCTGCGTCGCATACCCACAACACCAGCTAGCGCCAGCAACGACAAACTCGCTGGCTCGGGAGTTGTCGCGCTTGTAAGTTTGAGATTGACTTGCCCCGCGACAGACGTGTCGACCACAAGCGAATCGCCAGCCGGCAGGGTGGGCGTGGTGCCAACGCTCAGCGTATTATCGGTCAAAGTCCCGGTGTAATTGATTAATCGCCAAGTGCTGCCAACAGTCGCCGAAGCAAACGAATTAGCGACCGTTTCTGTCACGTTGAGCGTGCCGTCCAAAGTAAGGTTCGTGACGCCGGCCAGCAGATCGTTGATTCCACCGCCGACCGTGGTGTTTCCACCGTTCAGTTCGTATGCAAGTGTTGAAGCGCTGTCGATCGACACTGCATTGGCGACCGTCAGCGTGCCGGGGCTATCGCCAGGAGCAATGGTGCCGCCAACAGAGCTAACCGTTCCAGCGATCGATCCCGTGCCGCCAAGTGTGCCGCCGGTGTTGACTGTTAAAGCCAGTGCAGCGCCGGTCAAAGTGCCATCGACTCTCAGTAAGCCGGCATTGACGGAAGAAGCGCCGGTAAAGCTGCTGCCTGTTCCGCTGAGTATCAGAGAGCCATTGCCGACTTTCCGAATGCCGGTCTTGGTGCTCCCATCCACAACAGTCCCGGCAAATGTTGAATCCTGATTGAGCGCTCCGATGCTGTAGAGAAACATACCCGAGCCCGCGGCGCTGGCGCCCAGCGAGCCGCTAGACGCACCCGAAAGCTTGCCGATATCGATGACCGTCGTGCCGGTCGAGCCGTTCTGTTTTGAGATAAACGTGTTTGCCCCAATATCGACGCCCGCATTGATCAATGAGCCGGCTACGAAGGCGCTGGCCAGTCGCAGCCCGAAGCTCGTCTGCCCGCCGTTTGTGATGTTGATCTGGCCGTTCCAATTCTTGAAATCGGTCGGGGTCATGACCAGGCCCGCAGACTCACCGGAAAAGCCCAAGGCTCCAGAGCCGCTGATGCTTGCCGGGCTAAAGGTATCGTTGGTCCGCACCGCGATGTTGCCGCCGCCGGTGCCAAGCGATAAGTCATTGTTAACCGTTGTGGCCGCTGTCGAGCGCAGATCGAGTGTGGCGGCATTGGACAATGTGATCGCGCCCGTGCCCATCGTTGTATTGGTGTTTCCAGCGATGTTCAAACGCAGCGTGCCGCCGGAAATCCCCGTACCGCCGGTGTAAGTCGATGCGGCTGTACTAAGAGTCGCAATCCCTGCTCCGATTTTGGACACACTGAAGCCCGAACCTGAGATCCCGCCTGAAATTACAATATTGGCGTT
>DATAPK010000061.1:0-3367 GCA_036265245.1 Tepidisphaeraceae bacterium
AGATCCCGCCGTATCTCACAGCCAAGGATTTGATCCTTGCCGTGATTGGCGAGATCGGCGTCGATGGAGCCACCTATCGCACGATGTATTTCGCCGGCGACGGGATCAACTCGCTGACACTTGAAGACCGCATGACCCTCACCAACATGGCAATCGAAGCCGGCGGAAAGAACGGTGTGTGTGATGTCGATGAGAAGACACTGCAATACGTTCGCGCGCGCTCGAATGTGCCGACGTGGAATGTCTACACCGATGACACCGACGCGAAATACATCTACGAGCACGAGTGGGATCTGAGCACGATGGAGCCGATGGTCGCCAAGCCGCACTCGCCCGACAACAAAGACACCGCCCGCAATTGCAGCAGCGTAAAACTCGACCGCGCTTACATCGGCAGTTGCACCGGCGGAAAAATCACCGACATGATCTTCGCGGCGAACATCCTCAAGGGAAACAAGGTGAAGATTCCGACCTTCGTCGTACCGGGATCAACCGAAGTGCACGCCGACATGATGAAGCTGAACCTGCGCGGCGTAGAGAAGGGCCCGAACGAAAAGAGCATCGCGGATATCCTGGTCGATGCGGGATGTATGCTCGGCCCGTCTGGCTGCGCGGCATGTTTGGGCGGCCCGAGCGACACGTTCGGCCGATTGAACACGCCGATGATGTGCATCAGCACGACGAACCGGAATTTCCCGGGTCGAATGGGTGATAAAAAGGCCGGCGTCTTCCTGGCGTCGCCGCTGACAGTCGCGGCAAGTGCGCTGACGGGGCATGTCACCGATCCGCGGGAGTTTGTGACGCAGCCGATTGAGACGGGGATGGCGGGAGTGCTTTAGCGTTGGGCACGACCGCCAAACATCGGATCATGTTCTGGCGAAGGAAATCCAATCCGAGCCAAGCGAAGATCGTTCAGGTTGAATTCTTCGATGAATCGACCGGAAAATGTTTCGCTAAAAGTAAGATGCCGTTGGATCGGTTGCCACAGAGTTTCGAGGCGGCGACGACCATGCACCAACGTAATCAGGATTGGCAGGTGCTTCGTGCCGAACCGATGACCGCCGCGGAGTTTTCGCAAACGCGGAAACTCAAGCTGTTGATGCGTCGTGTGGACAAATCGGAGTTGATCGATCCGCATGAGATTCTCTTCTCTCTGCCGACGATCGCTGACGTGCTTCCACCCATCGCCCCGGGAACGACAAAGCTCGAAAAGCGCGTTGTTGAATTACACGAGGACGATTGGCGCCAGGTGGAATTCGTTTCGCGGCGCTTCCAATCTGAGATCGACGATGAGCTCGAGTCGATCGAGCGCATTCGCCGGGACAATCGGGTCGGACCAGGATTCAAGAAAATTCATGTCCGCGAGCGAATTCCCGCACCTCTGGCTGAACCAATCGCCGTGTCCGATTTTCGCGATTCAATCGGCATCAATGCTACATGGCTTGACGGGATTTCTTTTCGCGATGCTGCTGGAATGATCGCCCATGGTTTCGCTGTAAAGTTGCTTTCTTCTGTTGAGTTCTACGGGCAGAACCGAGACGGCTATATTTTCGTGCTCGCGGTTCAGGACCATCAAACGAACAACGGTGGCCGTGCGGAGGTGGAATCGATTGCGAAGTTCTGCATAAAGCGGGATTTGTGGCTGCTGGATTGGTGCACGGGGACGCAGATTGATCCACAGGGCGAGGCGTTCCGCAATTTTTTCGCCCCGGCAGAACTGTTGTAATTTATTCGAAATCAGCGCGATTATCAGACGCGACCGAACCTTTCACAGCGCAAAACTTTCTGAATATTTCACTGACCCTTCCACCCATTTTTGGCATACTACCCTCAGCCAGCCCATGCACCCGAGCTTCGCTGAAAGCATCGACTTGGAGATGGACGACACGCTGACCGCGCGGCCGCAGGAGTTGCGGGCGCCGGCTTGTGTGTCGTCGGATTGCCAGCATGTGGCGGCGAAGTGGCTGGCAGAGGATGAGGAGTTCAGCCGCTACGTCCACGCCCGGCCGACGCGCGATGGGCTGGTGGATCTGCTGCATGTTGATGCGGATGAGGCACCGAAGGCAAAGAAGCTCTTTAAGAAGTTGCGCTGGGGCGGGCTATGTCTGGTGGCTGCAAATCACAAGCGACAGTTGCTGGAGACAGCCGAAGAGTTCAAATCACATGGCTTCGCGATTGAGCGTGGGCCGACCTTTGTGCGCCGCGGGCGCTGGCCGATCGCGTTTCTGAACCGCAAGATTCATGCGTTCGTTGCTCGCAAGATCGACCTGATCCTGCCTGGCGAAATTACCAACCGATTTACCTACCACGTGCAGCTCGTGAAGCACGACGATCCGAAAGAGCCGATCGTCGTTCAGAAGCAGGTGCCGTCCCTGGAATCGCTCACGTATCGCCTGAGCAAGAAACATCCGGACTATCCAGCCAGCGGGCTGGAAAAGCTCGCGCGCAAGTTCACCGACAAGATTTTCCCGACGTTCCTCACACGCGAAGCGGCGATGCTGATGATCCTGCAGGAATATCTCTCGCCGCCCTACAACGCGCGTGTGCCACGATTGATCGACATGGAAAAGGACAGCCGCGGGTTCGTGCGCACGCTGCGGATGAGCTGGCTGCGCAATGGCCTGAGACAAGGTTGCGAACCGCTCTCGCACATGGAATTCGCGCGGCAGAGCGCCGATCTGCTGCGCGTCCTGCACGATATCCCCGGCATCATTCATCTGGATCTGCGGCTGGACAATATGGTGATCACGCCTGATGGCGTGGGGTTCGTCGATTTCGGATCGGCGGTCAGGCAAGATGAGGATTTGTCAAAGAATCCGCTTCTGCAATCGCTATTCGGCGAACTGATGAAGACCAGCCAGATTCAGAAGATGATGGAGCAGATGACGCTCAGCGGCCAATGCACCAGCCAGGTGATCAAGAGCGGCAGGAACAAGCCGGATAAAGCAGCCGACTTTTTCTATCTCGCCCTGCAGTTCAATTCGCCGCACGCCAATCCTGACCTGGCCGGTTTGATTGAATACGATCCCAAGAGCAAAGAAGCGCGCGATTTGTCGCGCCTCACCAGCGAGATTTTGCGTCCCAAAGACCCTGCCAATCCCACCTTCAAATCCGCAAAGGATATCCTCCACGGCATCGAGCGGATTCAACTCGGGCTGAAAAGCTCCGCTGCATAAAGCGCTGCGCGCCGGGGCCATTCTTCGGCACCGGTGGGCTCGCGATAACCCAGCGCATCTTCGTTTTTGGGCCAAGCCCCTTGCGACTCAGTTCCATCATGGCCAACGCTCAACGACCCTGCGTAGCCCATTGCGCCGCAAAACGCCTCAACTCGGCACCGCTCTTGAGGGACAGCTTTTCTTTGATGTTT
>DATAPK010000062.1:0-9340 GCA_036265245.1 Tepidisphaeraceae bacterium
ATACGCCGCAAATGTCAGCCGTATAATGCGGCAGATAACCCCATCGTCTGGCGTCGCCGTACTCTTCGTAATTTTCGTAAAACGGAAACGGAAATGGCTTTGCCTGCGGCACGTCGGCAAACGAGCCCTTCTGCTGGCCGGTTGTCGTGGAGATCGAGTAAATGGATTCCGGCTCAAGCGTGATCGTGAACGACCCATCCATGGGCTTCAGATCAGCCTGGCGGACGAATTGCTCCGTGCGATTGGTTTTCCAAACGCACAAACTCTGCGCCGAGAGCCCGCCGCTGGTTTTGAATGTGACGTTTTGATTTTTCCCTGCGCCGCTGGTTTCGACAATGATGCTGTAATCCTTCTCCGGGGATTTGAGGGTGACGTACGATCCGCCGTCGGCCAGATGCCCGCAAGCGCCGTTCAGATATTGCCAACCCACCTTTGAGAATTGGCCGTAATGAGCATACCCCCAGACAATCGGCTTGATCGAATAATGTCCGCTCCACGGCGAATCGGCAAACATCGCCGGCGGTTGCTTCGCGTACGGTTCGATCGGATAGATGGAGTCGACCAGATACCAGTTCACAATTTTTGTCGCGCCGCTGTCGATGAAATTATCGTTGAATTGATGAACCGCCCCGATCGCGCAGGCATACTCGTCTTTGTAAGTGAGCCCCTCGCCATCATAGATGTGCTCTTCGGTGTTCCAGATTGGTTTGTTCAATCGGCGGCTCAGTCCCTTCACCGATTCGGGCGTGGGAACCACCGACATCGTGTGGTTGCCGATGATGTCGACTGAATCCTGTAGTTCCTTATCCGTTGCAAGATCCTTGCACCAATCCCATTTTCGTTTCCCGTTGCCGTCAAACGCGTGAATTTTGACGCTGTTCAATCCGTTGGCGTTGAGAGTGCGGCGGAACATTTTCACGAAAGGCTCGACCGCGCCGCGCTCGTTGCGGCAGCCGATCGAATCCAGATCCAGGCCGTAATTCTTTTTTAACCCTTGAATCCACTTCACGTCATAGTCGCACATATCCTGCGACCAGAAATTCCCCTCGCCGACCCACTCAGGGCAGCTCCAGGCGCAGGCGTCCAGGGTAATCAGGGGATTGCGTTTCTTCGCCTCAGCCATGATCCACCATTCATAGCCGCGGCTGTAGTTTTCGTCGGTGCGCGAGCGCATGTGGCTCGGCTCGGTGCCCTGCGTTGAATTGCCGTCGCCTGGGATTTCGACATAAAGCGTAGACATCGAAGCGGCGAAGTTTGGCTTGAACAGGAGATCGAGAATCTGGCTGCGTTGCGGCTCGGGATAGTCTTTGAGCAGCACGGAAGTAGCTCCACCGCCGCTCACCGCCCCAACGCCATCGAAACGCGGACCGCCGGCGTTGCCGTCCAGGGTGATCGCATCATCGGCGACTGCGCTGGATATGCCGTTGGCTGACCAAAGCAAAACGGTGGCCGCCATGCAGAGAATGAAAAAAACACCGGAATAGTATCGCGTCTCGCTTTTCATCGTTTTCTTCCGCCCATCCAAATGTTTCGAACGACTCAATTCAAGAGATGATGATGTGTTCTCCTCGCCGCCACAACTACGCGCTCAATCTTTTGACGGGCGTTCGATCCGTTGTGACTGGCGATTCAGGGCTTGATCGCGCGAGTGGCGATGAAGTCGTCAATATATTTGGAGATCGGGTTCTCGGGCATTGGAGCAAATCGGTCCTCGAAGAATCCGCTCAACAAAAAACCGGCATCAAGTTGGCCACCAATTTGATCCGCCAAGGTGTGTCCGAACTCCAGCGGACGCATGGTCTTCACAATCAATCGCTGTCGATCGGCGTCGCTCAGGCTAGTGAGGTCTGAATAAGGAATCGAGTGGCGCACTTCCAGTTTCCCGATTTGTGCCAGCTCATCATCGAAAATCCATCGCACCGGGTTGCCGAACCCAGACAACAAAACGCCTCCCGGGCGCAATATACGGAAGCATTCTTTCCAGACCGGCCGAATGTCAGGCACAAAGCAGTTTGAAACTGGGTGGACGATCAGTTGGAAGCTATCGTTCGGGAAAACAGACAAATCTGCCATGTCTCCCTGGATGGTTTTAATCGAGAGCCCATCCCGTTCTGCAACGAATTGATCTTGGCCAAGTTGCTTGAGGGAGTTATCGAAGACCGTTACATCGGCGCCGGCCGCCGCCAGCATTGGCCCCTGTTGCCCGCCGCCGGAAGCAAGGCACAGCGTGGGAGTGCCTTTCAATTCAGGGAACCACGACATCGGAACAGGCTTCGTGGGAGTCAGGATAAGCTCAAACTCACCACGCCGTGCTCGTTCGACAATTTCCCTGCCGACCGGCTGCGTCCAGCGATCCTGTTCATCCACCTGCTTATCCCAGGACGCACGATTGTGCGCAAGAACATTCATTCGGCTATCCCACCGCCACGGCGCTTTGCAGTTGTGAAGCCCACTTCTTCCCCTTGCGAGATTTCCACGATCCCTTGTGATACGCGTAGCCCACAATCAACGGCAACGCCAGTGTTGCTTCACTGAAAACCATCTGCTCGAACACCGTATCGACCTTGCCCCAGCTTGAGGCTTCTTTGAGTGTGCTGCTGGAGAGCGCGCCATCGCGAACGTCGGCAATGGTAATTTGGATCGCGTATTTGTGCATCGGAGCATCGTGGCCGAGCACTTCGGCGGCGACGACGATGTCCTGCGTGAAGTTCTTCGGCACGCCGCCACCAATCATGAAGATGCCGGTCGTCGGATTGGCGATCTTCAGTTGCGTCAGTTCGTAGAAATCTTTCCCGCCGTCCCACGAGACATGCGCCTCGCCTTCGCGCGAGTGAAGATGATGCACCAGCCCAAAGCCCGCCGAGCAATCGCTGAAGGCGGGGCAGAAAATCGGCACATCGCGTTTGAAGGCTTCGTAAATGATCGAGTCGTCGCACTTCGGGCCGTCGTTGTCGTCGAGATATCGGCCAAACTCCTGAAGCAACTGCCGCGAGCTGTATGAGCCCGGCTCGATCGAATCGAAAATTCGCTGCGTGGTTTCATCGCAGATGCGGAGGTCTTCTTCATCGATGAACGTGTCGTAGATGCGGTCGATGGCCATCTCGCGCAGCTCGCCGTCGCGCATGCCGCTCTTGAATTCATCGGCGGCGATGTAGTGCTTGAAGCCAAGGGCTTCAAAGAAATCCTGGTCGACGATGTTGGCCCCGGTCGAGACGATCGCATCGACCATATTATTGCGAAGCATGTCGACGATGATCTTTTTCAGGCCCGCACTGATAAGTGACCCCGCCAGGCACAGAATCACGCCGCACTCTTTGTCCTTGAGCATGCGGTCGTAGATGTCAGCCGCGCGGGAAAGGTCGCGGGCGCTGTACGCCATGTGCTGCATCGCATCGACCACGGGAACGATGCCCGCCATCTTGGTCACGTCGATGTGCTCGATGGTCTTGCCCAGAAATTTCTTTTTCGCAGCCTTGGCGGTCGCCTTTGACTTCATTGCTTTTTTATTCAGTGCCATGTTTTGCTCCTCATAAAAACGTAAACGCAAAAAACCACCACGTTCCGCTACGGTGCTCCTCGAGAGTGGCGGAGCCCGCCATTGCGGATCGGGTGGCTTTGACGGTTGCGTATTGTGTGATTCGATACGTGAGTGTCAAGCAAAAGTTCGCGCGGAAAAAAAGGAAATCTTGGAGTGTGGCCACAACACGCGTAGGATGGTGTCGTGAGCGATCCATCAGACAAGATCAAAGCCCGGGCGCGAGTGGCGTTACGCGCAGAGCGCGCGTTTGGATTGGATGCGCTACCCGTACAAATGACAGACGTGGAAATTGCAGAAGTGGAGCAAACTCCACGCGTTGCAACTGTGCCGGCAAACCAGGCGGCGGCCAGTGATCTGTTTGGCAAGCCGATCGTTCCCAAGGCTCAAGCGCATTCCACGCCGCTGCCGGTAGTTGCGAAAGAATCATTCACTTCATCGCCTCTTTCAGCAGAAGAAAAGCGGTGCGCGCTGGCGGAATTGGACGAAAAACAGGTCAAGGGATGTGTGAAGTGCCGCCTTCACGAAAAACGCACCAACACCGTCTTCGGCGAAGGCGATCCCGACGCAAAGATCATGTTTATCGGCGAAGGCCCCGGCGAAAACGAAGATATTCAGGGCCGCCCATTTGTGGGCAGAGCAGGTGAATTGCTGAACAAAATGATCGCGGGCATGGGATTGAAACGAGAGCAGGTTTATATCGCAAATATCGTGAAGTGCCGCCCGCCGAATAATCGCGAGCCCGCGCCCGATGAAGTGGCGACCTGCACGCCTTATCTCGAAAAACAAATCGAAATCATTCGCCCCGCGGTGATCGTCACGCTCGGCAGGCCGGCGATTCAGCACATGTTGCAGCAAAAGATTTCTATCACTAGAATGCGCGGGCAGTGGCAGTCCTGGCGCGGCATCCGTCTGATGCCGACGTTCCATCCAGCCTACATTTTGCGCAATTACACCGAAGAAACACGAGCAGCGGTGTGGAGCGATCTGCAGCAGGTCCTGAAAGAACTTGGCCTGCCGATTCCCTCGCGCGCGAAAAGATAATTTTCTCTCCGCGCACAATCAACAGTTCAAATGTTCGCGCAAAAAAATCTTTTACGATTTTATTTTCACCGCGCGCGATGCTAAGTGCCCTCTCTCTTGCGCTTGCGCGAGTGATTGATGTCGCGTAAAAAAATTGTTGGTGTTGTGTGAGCAAAAACAGTTTGGCGCGCGATGATTTTTTCTGTACCGTGCGTTCATACTGATTTGCATTTGAAACCGGCTTTCATATTGCCGGATTTATGTTTGTTGTTGTTGAACCTTCGTCGCCGTTAACAAAGTAAAGAGCGTCATGCTAACGACCCACTCGCCTTCGCCGCGCGAGGCGTCCCTTCGCCGCGCGACAGAAGCCTTGTCGCTTGACCCAGCGACTTGGGAAAAAATCCTAAGCTCCGTCCGCACCCAGCATCCAAGCCTGAATCGAGTCTGGTTTGACCAGATGAAGCCGCGGCAACTCAGCAACGGCGTCATCCAGGTGACCGTGCCGACTCCGGCGCAGATGAATTTCTGCCAAGGGCAGTGCCAGCAACCTTTTAACTCTGCCGCCCAGCAAGCAACAGGCCGGTTGATCGTGGTGAGCTTTCATTGCGACAGCCTGACTCGAGGTGGTGTCTTCAATGAAGGAGACCAACCCTTGCCCCTCAATCCTGACTACGTATTCGACAGCTTCGTGACCGGGCCGTGCAATCGCCTGCCCCACGCCGCCTGCGTCGCTGTCGCAGAACAACCGGGCAAGGCGTATAACCCGCTTTTCATCCACGGCGGCGTCGGGCTTGGCAAAACACATCTTTTGCAAGCGGTTTGCCAAAAAGTGATGGAGCGAGATCCTGCGGCCAGAATTTTGTACCTGTCATGCGACAGCTTCATTAACCAGTTCATCACCTCCATTGAAACCGGCGACATGAACCAGTTTCGATATCGATATCGAAACGTCGATATGTTGGTTATCGACGATATCCATTTTCTTGCTGGCCGGGATCGCACGCAGGAAGAATTTTTTCATACATTCAATACGCTCTATCAGCAGCATAAACAGATCATCCTGAGCGCCGATTGCCCGCCGAGCGAAATTCCCGAGCTTGAAGAGCGGCTGGTCTCGCGCTTCAACTGGGGCTTGGTCGCTCGCATCGAGCGGCCTTGCTATGAAACACGCGTCGCGATTCTGAAAAAGAAAGCCCGCATGCGTGGATTGGAATTGCCGGACGATGTGCTTTGCCACATCGCTGCCCGCGTCGAAAACAATACGCGTGAACTCGAAGGCGCGATCACCAAGCTGCAAGGCATGCGTTTGCTAACCAACGGCGAGATCGATTTGGAACTGGCCCGCACCGCCCTCGGTGAATCCGCCACGCCCGATCAGCGCCGTGTGACGATTCAACAAATCCTCGACGCCGTCACCAAGTATTACAACGTTCGCCTCTCCGATCTTCAGAGCAAGCGCCGCCACAAGAGCATCGCGTTTCCTCGCCAGGTTTGCATGTTCCTTGCCCGGCGGCACACGCGCTACAGTCTCGAAGAAATCGGCGGGTATTTCGGCGGGCGCGATCACACCACCGTTCTGCACGCCGTCCGCACCGTCGACGGCGATTGCAAATCCGACCGCGAAGTCGCCAAGCAGGTCAATTATCTCGAATCACAATTAACCACCTGAGCAGTTGACAAAATCGTCCAGCATTTTGTAGCCGCGACGCCTGCGTCACCTCTTCTTAAAGAAATTGGCGACGCAGCTACATTCGCACGGCGCGCACTGTTTGCAAATCCCCCGTCCGCCATTCAAAATCCGCAGTATGATTGGCTCACTTCTCCAGGCGGACTTTGAAGAGATCATTCACGCCAAAAATTGGGATGAACTGCGCGAGGCGATGTCCGAGCTCGATCCATCCGACATCGCCGAGCTCATCATCGATCTGCCGCCCGAGGATGAAGGGATCATCTTCCGCGTGCTGCCGCGCGATAAAGCAGCCGATGTCTTCGAGTACCTGCCGCGCGATCACCAGCAGGGCTTGCTTAAATCGCTCAACAGCGAAACCGTCAAGGACATCCTCAACGAGATGAATCCGGACGATCGCACGCGATTGTTCGACACACTCCCTGCCGAGGTGACGCGACAGCTTCTGAATGCGCTTTCACCTGAAGAGCTGGCGTCGGCCCGCGAGCTCCTGGGCTATCCCAAAGGCGCGGTCGGTCGATACATGACGCCCGAATACGTTGCGCTTCCGCCGGATATCACCGCCCGAGAGGCGCTCGAGCGGATTCGCAAAACCGGCCGTGGCAAGGAAACGCTTAGCATCATTTACATCATCGACGAAAAAGGGATTCTTCTCGAAGACCTGCGCCTTGGCTCGCTGGTGCTGGCCGATCCTGAAATGGAAATCGGCGACATCGAAGACCGCCCGCTGATCACCGTCAACGCGGTCGATCAAGGCGGCGAGATTGTCCAACTCTTCGAGCAATACGATCGCGTCGCGCTGCCCGTGATCGACAGCGAGCGGCATCTGCTTGGCATCATCACCCACGATGACGTGCTCGAATTTGCCGAAAAACGCGCGACTGCGGAAATGCAAAAGCTCGGCGGCTCCGAAGCCCTCGAGAAGCCCTATTTCGAGGTCGGATTCTGGGAGATGGTCAAAAAGCGTGGCGGCTGGCTGGCGGCGCTTTTCCTCGGCGAGATGCTCACCGCCACCGCGATGGGATATTTCGAAGGCGAAATCGAAAAAGCCGCCGTCGTCGCGCTCTTCGTGCCGTTAATCATCAGCTCCGGAGGCAACAGCGGATCGCAGGGCACCTCGCTGATCATTCGCTCGCTCGCTCTTCGGGAAATTAAGCTGAAAGATTGGTGGCGTGTTTTCGGCCGCGAGCTTCGCACCGGTTTGGCGCTGGGCATCTTCCTCGGGATCATCGGTTTCGTTCGCATCTCAGTCTGGCAGGGCATGTCGCACGTCCCGCATGTTGGGCAATTCTTCTCAACGCAGGCGGGCAGATTGCCCGAGGGCGCGGTGGAAGGTTCGACGATGCTGCGCGAGCCCGTGAGGCTCGACGCCCCGGTTACCTTACCCGCCGGCACGATCCTCGAACGGCGCAGCGCAATTCCGCCCAACGCGCACGTCCCGTCCAATCTCATCGGCGACCACGAGGAAACCACCGCGTATGGAAAATACTGGGGCTTGATCGGCGCCACCGTGCTGTTTTCCCTGGTCGGCGTGATCATGTGGGGCACGCTCGCCGGCTCGATGCTGCCGTTCATTTTGCGCAAGCTCGGCTTCGATCCGGCCACCAGCTCCGCACCGTTTGTCGCCACGCTGGTCGACGTAACCGGGCTGATTATTTACTTCACGGTCGCGTCACTGATCTTGCGGGGAACGCTGCTATGATCGGGCGGCCTGCTTAGCCCGACGGGTTTACGTTGGTGGAGGATTAACCATCCATGCACCGGCTCAACCGTGCGGTTCGAGATCGACCTTTAATTTTCATTGCATTGGTTCGCCTTCCCCCCGATCATGGCCCATGCGTGTCTACGACCGCCATCAGGTCGGATCCATCTCTCGCCGCGTCGTTCGACGCGTCGCGGGCAATTTGCAGGCAACACGCCAAAAATCTTTATTTCGCCTCATTCTTTCTTCCCAAAGCTAAACGAAACGGGGCTTATGCAATCGGCGCATTTTGCAACATGATTCGCGAGGCGATCGATCTGCAAGAGACTTCAACCCAAGGCGGCGGCGGATGCTGCGGCGAATCGTCGCTCGACCAGCGCCTCGCGTTGTTTCGCGATCGCCTGGACGAAATCTATTCCGGCACGATGCAGTTTCCCAATGCCGAGTTTCGCTCGCAGTCACAGCATATTTTATTCGCAGCCGCCAGAACGGTTGAGCGATTCGAAATACCGAAAGAATGTTTCCTCGACTGGGCCGAGCATTGCCGGATGGATTTGACGATCAAGCGATATGCAACCTGGAACAGCCTGGAAAAATATTGCCGCTGCGCCGGCGGGGCGATGGGGCGGATGTTGAGTTGCATCTTCGGCCTGCGACACAGCGATGGGCAGCAACAAGCCATCACAATGGGCGTCGCAACCCGGCTAACCGCAATTCTTCGTGACTTGCGGCAGGATCATCGCCGCAGTCGAATCTATCTGCCGCTGGAGGATTTGGCGAGATTTGGATATACCGAGAGAGAGCTTGCGGACGGCGTTGTGAACGATTCGTTCCGCCGGCTGATGAAGTTTGAAGTGGCCCGCGCGCGGCAACTTTATCGCGAAGGCTCGAAGGGATTGTGCTGGCTCGCCGATGACGGCTCCCGGCTGAGCGCAGCGGCGACGGCTGTTGTCTCCGCCGGCCTGCTCGATGCCATCGAACGCCAGCATTACGACGTCTTCCGCCGCCGTGCCCGCCTGACCACCGGCCAGAAATTGCGAAGCTTGCCCGCTTCGTGGAGACTGGCCAAACGTGAAGACGGCCAGCTGATGCCGAGGGTTTTTTAGGAAAATGACCAATGACCAAATCCGAATGACCAATCAATGACCAACACCCAATGCCCAATGTTGGTCATTCGGAAATTGGGATTTCATTGGTCATTCCATTTTGGTCATTGGTCATTTCATAACCAATGCCTGTCATTTCTCTTTTGACTTCACCCGCCCACCCCGACGCCTGGCATCAAGTTGCCTCACCAGGCGGATATGAATGCTGGCATTTCGACGCCGAGGATTTTCTCAATGACCGGCAGATCGTCGCCAGCTTCTTCGATGGGTCTCCGTTCGATCCCGGC
>DATAPK010000063.1:0-5094 GCA_036265245.1 Tepidisphaeraceae bacterium
CCCCGCAACCCCGGCTCCCCCTTAAAACGTCACCAAGTCCTCAACCTTTGGCTCAAGGGATACGAAACCCGCCAAATCGCCCAAGCCATGAACGTCCACCCCTGCACCATCAACACCCACCTCCGCTACCTCTGCCGCGACCACAACGTCCCCACCCGCGCCGCCCTCGCGCGCACTCTCAACCGTCAATCAACGCCTTCCACTTCCACAAACGAAATCGCCTGCTATCCATTCACATAATTAATCATCCACGCGTCCGTCAGGAATTAAGACAATTCCCAAACTCCTCGTGGAGAAGAATCCGCTGGTCGAATGACCCCTTCTCGTCGAAGAATGTCTCCTGCCCATCGAAGCTCATATTGCCACTCGTATAATAGATCACCGATCTGCCGAATCTCATGTTCATGTCGATGCCACACCTTTTTACAGATTTCCAGAATCGGCGCGCTTCCACCCAACTCACGGATAGCATCTTCACCCCAGGTTTTCACGATCTCGCGACCTTGTGGCATTGGGAACTCCAAATTTGAGATTTGTCCCAAGTAAGATACCAAAAACTTGTTGATGTTTGGACAAAATGGAGAAACTTCTGTCTGATCGCGCCAACAAAGAGCTTCGTGATTATTGCTACCGTGTCGCCCTCTGCCCCGTCACATACTTCACCGCATTCGCATAATACCCCTCCGAATCAATCCACCGAACGCTCCCACACTCCGCCCACCAAACCGCGCCCTCCGCCAACGGAAATCACCCGGACAATTCCTGACTTAACCATCGCTTCATTCAAAAAAATTGAACCGCGGATTACGCGGATTTCACGGATGAAAAAAAGACAATAAATGACCTGCTCTTATCCGCGTCATCCGCGAAATCCGCGGTTAAAACTTCTTTCTTCCGACGGTCCCGCCTCCTCCACACGCAGTCGAAGTTTCGCCTTCTTATCTGCGTTCATCCGTGTTCATCTGTAGTTCAACTCTTCTCACAACCCCGTCTCATTCACCGCCACCCCGTGCGCCTTCAACGTCGAAATCTGCACAAACTTCGCCTCTCTTTATCCTAACCCAGCCAATCGCTCAAGAATCTCAAGCATAACCTTCCCCGGAACATCCCCATGTAATTCGACGATGTCGGCCGAGTCCACTTCAACGATCCACGACAACACCGCAGCGCTCCGCTTGCGCAGTTTCGTCATCGCTCGCCCAGCCGGATGCCAGGGCAATTCGACATGATCTTTTGGTGCCGGATCGGGAAACGTGGTGCTGACCGCCATCGCCTGCAGCGGTTCATCTTCGCGAATCTCATCCGTCGCAGTGAGGATTATCAGCGGACGCTGCTTCTGATGCCCGCGCGCGTCAGAGACGGTCGCCCAAACGATACGTCCACGACGCAAAGCGGGACGTTCGGAATTCATGGGAAATTATTTGCTCTTCTTGAAAGGATTCGTTGCATCGTCATACCACTTCTGCGGCGGACGACGTGTCTTCGCAAGTTGCTTCAACTTTGCCGACGACGGCCCCGCCTTCTCCAACCGCTGACGAAGTGTCGCCCGCTTTTTAACAGGAGCTTTTGCAACTGGAGTTGCCATTCACCAATTATCCTATGCAATCGACAATAGATCAAACCAATATTTTCGTGATTCTTTCATCGTCACGCCGTCACTCCCCCCTCCATCACATTCTTCACAACCCGCTCTCATTCACCGCCACCCCATGCGCCTTCAGCGTCGAAATCTGCACAAACTTCGCCTCCTCCGCATCCTTCACATTGTCCGAATGACAGACGGCTTTTTTTCCCTTATGCGCCAACTTCATAATCTCTTCCTGAGATAAATTCCCACGCTGCTTCAAAATCTCCGCCCCCGCGTCGGATACGCCGGGAGATTTGAGAGCAACTTTTTCCGGCTGCGAACCCTCATCCTTTCCCGAATAGAAATCGACGATTTCCTTGCTGATGCGCACCGAGCACCAGTCATGCCCGCACATCGCGCAGAAGTCGGTATCGACTTCCAGATCCTCATCGTGATACGCCCGCGCCAATTCCGGATCGAACGAAAGATCGAAATGCTTCTGCCAATTCAGCGCCGCCCGCGCCTTGGTCAGTTCATCATCCCGATCACGCGTCCCCGGAATCCCCAGCGCCACATCCGCCGCGTGCGCGGCGATCTTGTACGCCACGCATCCCTGTTTCACATCATCGCGTTTAGGCAATCCCAGATGTTCCTTAGGCGTGACATAGCAAAGCATCGACGCCCCATGATACGCCGCCGCCGTCGCGCCAATGCACGATGTAATGTGGTCATACCCCGGAAAAATATCCGTCACCAGCGGCCCAAGCACGTAAAACGGCGCCCCATGACACAGCCGCCTCTGCAACTTCATGTTGTATTCAATCTGATCGAACGGCACATGCCCCGGCCCCTCAACCATCACCTGCACCCCCTTCGCCCAAGCACGCTCAGTGAGCTCACCAAGCGTCTGAAGCTCGCGCAGCTGCGCCTCATCCGAAGCATCCGCGAGCCCACCGGGACGAAGTCCATCCCCCAGCGAAAACGAAACATCATACTCGCGCATGATGTCGCAGATATCATCGAAAATCTCATACATCGGATTCTCTTTATTATGATGAATCATCCACTTCGCCAGCAGCGACCCCCCGCGCGACACGATGCCGATGAGCCGCTTGCGCACCAGCGGCAGACAACTTTTTCGCACGCCCGCATGGATCGTAAAATAATCCACCCCTTGCTTCGCCTGATTCTCCAACTCCTTGAGAATCAGATCGTAAGTCAAATCCTCAATCGACTTCCCAATAATCATCGAATAAATCGGCACCGTCCCAATCGGAACCGTCGCTTCCCGAATAATCGCCTCCCGCGTCGCATTCAAATCCCCGCCAGTCGATAAATCCATACAGGTGTCCCCTCCCCATTGGACGGCCCATTTCATCTTCTCCACTTCTTCTGCAAGATCACTCGTCACCGGCGAAGCGCCGAGGTTGGCGTTGATCTTTGTGAGAGAGGCACGGCCGATCGCCATCGGTTCGAGCTTATATTTCAGATGAACAATATTGGCCGGGATAATCATCCGGCCCGCCGCGACTTCAATGCGAATCTGCTCCGGCGACAAGTGCGGCTCGCGAAGCGCAACCCGCTTCATCTCCGGCGTCACAATCCCATCCCGTGCCGCTTCGAGCTGCGTCTTGTGATCGCGATCGCGCAACGCATCGCGGAAATCCATCGCGGTCTGATCCGACGGCGCCGGCATGCCTGGCGTATCGGGCGAGCTAAACGTCCACGCCGTCCCGACACGCCCGCGATTGGCAAACGATCCCGGCGTTGTGCCTTGCCGATCGGTCGAGGGGTTATCGCCCAGTGGGGGCAGCGCGTAGGAACGATCGGTTTGTGTCGAATTCGACATGATAATTTCAACTCCTCGATAAACGGTGGGAAGGAACGAAGGCGTGCGATAGCGCGTTCGTTCGCTTCCCTAACGCCGGTGTCAGGCAACGCCTGGCCGGATCAGGTTCCAATGGTGTTATCTCAGACCCGCGCACGGTGCGCAGGCCACCCATAGCGAACGGGGATATGCTATGGGCGAAGCAGGGGGCTGACAAGAGAGATGGGGAAGTCGGAACAATGAATGATGAACGATGAAGTTGGGATTCGGTGGGTTCGTTTTTTACTCCTTAAGGTTTTGGTGGGCCTGTGGTTGGGGATGGATTTGGGTTCGTTTTTGCAAAACCGCGATTTGGAGAGTGGGGACGTGGGGCATGCCCCACGCTATGTGGGGAGCCGATCTCATTGCGCGCTTCGTTGAGACGATTTTTCGCGGATGGGGAAGCCTGGGGAATTTTGGGGAATGAATTCCCTCGCCCATGAGGAGGTGGGCTTGGCGTGGTGCGATATTCGGTTTTCAAAGAGCCGAGTGCACGGGGCGAGGTGCCACTCTTGTCTGGTTCGATCATATGGCTGGCGGCGGGGAGGGCGGCGTGGAGGTGGGCGAGTTTCAAAAGTTTTGGCCGGTGGGGTTGGTGCCAGGGGTAATAGGGGAAATAATAAACCAGGCTCTGTCTAAAAAATCGTGAAAGAGATTTATGACAGACGCGTCAACAGGGGGCTGACTTATGCAGCGACATCATCATCACGGATGAGCAATGGACGATCGTTGAACCCGATGTTCCAAAGAAAAGCGCGCCGATCGGTCGGGCACCGGAAGATCGAATGGGATTTGTGGTGTTCGGATCAGACTGCCGTAAACAAATGAAAGGGCGATTGGTGTTGTTGAAAAGGGGGAGCTTCGGCGGAGATAGCCGACTGGCCTACCAGCACCTTTACGGATTTGCATGACAGATCAACATCAACACCGCACTTTTTCGCCTGCCGTTTAGGTATCCAGACTGGCTCAAAGGGTTCGTCTGCACATTCAGTATCCAATGGGCATCTATTTTTCTGCAAAAATGCGAGGAATTAATTCGCTTTTTGATCACTTCATCATTTCATCGAGGAGGGGGTGCATTGCGTCGTACCAGAGGTCGTAGCCTTTGGCGGTGGGGTGGAGTTTGTCGGCCATGATGTCAGGGGGGATGTTGCCGTCGGCGTCGAGGAAGACTTTGCCGATGTCGAGGTAGCGCACCATTTTTCCGTCGTCGAGCTTGGAGATGATTTCGTTGATCTTGGCGACGGCGTCGCGATGAACACTGCCGGGTGTGTCTCGGGGGAAGACACCCAGCAAAAGGATTTTCGTATCGGGCAGCGCTTTGCGCGTAGTGTCGACGATTGTTTTGACGCCATTGGCGGCCCATTCGGGGGTGTCGGCGGGGGTGTGGCCGATGTTGTTGGTTCCGATCATCAGGACCATGACTTTGGGGTGGATGCCATCGAGTTCGCCGTTGGTGATTCGCCAGAGGACGTGCTCGGTGTGGTCGGCGCTGATGCCGAAGTCGGCGGGGTGGTAGGGGGCGAACTTGAGCCAGCTATTTTCGCCGGTGCGCGGCCAGATATCCATGATGGAATCGCCCATGAAGAGGAGGCCGACGTCACCTTCCTTGATACGAGAGAGAAATTGGGTGTGGCGATTGGGGTCTTTGATTTTGGGG
>DATAPK010000064.1:0-1693 GCA_036265245.1 Tepidisphaeraceae bacterium
CTGGACGCATTTCAATCCTGCCTCAATGACCGACCATTTCGAGCTGTCGATCATGATCGGCACACGCGCAATGTCCGGCTCCGAAGCAACCAGATTCATAAATGTCGTCATCGCTTTTTCCGAATCGAGCATCGCCTCGTCCATGTTCACGTCGATGATCTGCGCGCCGTTTTCGACCTGCTGCTTCGCGACGGCCAGCGCTGCTTCGTAATCGCCCGCGAGAATGAGTTTCGAGAACTTTGGCGAGCCCGTGACATTCGTCCGCTCGCCGATATTGACGAAATTCGTCTCTGGCCGAATCGTCAGCGCTTCAAGCCCACTTAGGCGTGTATATCCAGCACACTCTTTGCTCCCAATATTTTTGCCCCCATCTTTTTGCCTTAATGCCCCGTCCGGGTGGGACCTTGGCTTCAACCCTTTCACCGCCTCCGCCAACGCCTTGATATGCGGCGGTGTCGTCCCGCAACAACCACCCACCAAATTCAGCCAGCCATTCTCCGCCCAGTCCTTCAACTGCGGCGCAAGCGACTCCGGCGTCTCCGGAAACCCCGTCGGCAACAACGGATTCGGCAAACCCGCATTCGGATGCGCGCTCAAATAAACCGGCGCAATATTCGACAAATCTTCCAACAACGGCCTCATTTCCTTCGGGCCGAGCGCGCAGTTCATGCCGACGCTCAGCAAGGGCACGTGCGAAATCGAATTCCAAAACGCTTCGACGGTCTGGCCGGTCACGCCGCGATTCCCGCCGGGTTGGATGAAGGTGACCGAGGCCATAATGGGGACCACGGTTTTGGAGGTAGGGCGAAGTGTCCCCACCGCATGTCCAGTAGCGTTCGTCGGCGCGGTGGGGACACCGCGCCCTGCCTCGCTTGGAATCTCCGCCCCACACGGCACCGGGTCAATCCCTCGCTCTTCGAATAGGCGTAGAATCGCAAAAAACGCCGCCTTCGCGTTCAGCGTATCAAAAATCGTCTCAACCAATAGCAAGTCCACCCCGCCATCCAACATTCCGCGGACCTGGTCATAATACGCCTGCTCGACTTCATCAAACGTCGCGCTCCGCGCCGCTGGATTATTCACATCCGTCGAAATCGATGTCGTCTTCGTCGTCGGCCCAATCGCCCCCGCCACCCAGCAGACCCGGCCCGGCTGCTCCGCCATCACTCGGTCCGCCGCCCTGCGACCGCATTCCGCCCCCGCCTTGGCAATCTCGTATGCCAACGATTCCATCCCGTAATCCCCGAGCGAAATCGCCTGTGCATTGAACGTGTTCGTCTCGATGATATCCGCGCCCGCCAGAAGATATTCTCGGTGGATCCCCTCAATCACATCGGGTCGCGTCAAATTCAACAAATCATGCAACCCTTTTACATCTTTGGGCCAATCTTTGAACCGTGCGCCGCGATAAGCCGCCTCATCCAGCTTGTGCTGCTGCACCATCGTCCCCATCGCGCCATCAATGATGACAATCCGCTCCTGCAACAACCGGCCTAACTGTTCGATTCTATTGCTCACTGGAGGCAAAACTAACGGCATGGAGGATGGTACGCAAGAATAAAAATCAACGTATCTTGATGCGTAGATGCGTCATGTACAACAAACGATAGCAATCTCCCTTTCAGCAAGGGAGGCCTCATGGCTGGCCCGCCGGCGCGCTTATCGGCTCGAAGCGGGAGAAAATATAATCCAC
>DATAPK010000065.1:0-6697 GCA_036265245.1 Tepidisphaeraceae bacterium
CGCTGCGATCCACTTTGCTCGGATCCTTCCCGCTGAACGCCCCGCCGCCATGCGCCCCGCGACCGCCATAACTATCGACGATAATCTTTCGCCCAGTCAGTCCGGTATCCCCATGTGGCCCGCCAACGACAAACTTTCCGGTCGGATTGATATGGAAGATGATGTCATCGTTCCATAAATTCTTTGGAACACAGGGCCGAATCACATGCTCGATGATCTGTTCTTTTGCCTTCTTCGAGAACTCATCGTTCTTATCCAACACCGACGTGTCGTGCTGCGTGGAGATAACAACCGTGTGAACCGCTACCGGCTTTTCGTCTTCGTAGGCGATCGTCACCTGGCTCTTGCCGTCGGGGCGAAGCCATGGAAATTTATCGTTCTGGCGCACCTGAGCGAGCTTTTCCACCAGGCGGTGCGCCATGTGAATCGGCAGCGGCATCAATTCGGGCGTTTCATCGCAGGCGTAGCCAAACATCAGGCCCTGGTCGCCGGCGCCCATTTCCTTTTCTTCCTTCTTGCCGCCCGCATGGGTCACGCCGCGGGAGATGTCCGGCGACTGCGAATGAAGCGCCGTCAGCACGCCGCAGGAGTCGGCGTCGAAGCCAATGTCCGGGTGCGTGTAGCCGATCTCGCGAATCGTCTTGCGCGCGATCGTCGCGGCATCGACATATCCCTCGGTCGTCACCTCGCCGGCGATCACCACCTGGCCCGTCGTTACCAGCGTTTCGCAGGCAACGCGGCTGCGCGGATCCTGCGCGAGCAGGGCATCCAGCACGGCGTCTGAAATCTGATCCGCCACCTTGTCGGGATGACCCATGGTGACGGATTCGCTCGTGAACAAATGTGACGATCGACGAAATTCGGGTGACACAGTGGCTCCTGAAAAGAGATAGAATTCGCCCGAAAAAACCGGGGCGGGGAATGTACAGCGAGGGGCGGAAAGTGGCAAGGCGGCTCGGAAAGCCCAAAGAACTCCTTCAAAACAGCAGCTTATGTCATAATTTGACATTATTCGACATGACATGTTAAATTCGATATCATGGCTTCATTGAATGTTTCGATGCCCCATGAGCTTCGCGAGTTCGTCGCTCAAAGGACCAAACAAACCCATCACGCAACCCCTACAGAATATATTCGCTCACTTGTCCGGGAAGACCAGAAACGCGCAGAGCAGGAAAAGCTTGAGAAGCTCCTGTTGGAGGGATTGGATACCGGAAAACCGATCACCATTAAAAACGTAGATAGCTACTTCGCCAAAAAGAAAAAAACGTTGATCGAGCAGCTTAAATCTCGATCCAAGGCATCGGGGAAATGACATTTCGTCTGCGCATTCGACCGGCGGCAGATCATGATGTTGATGAATTGGCCGCGTACATCGCTCGACAAAGCCTTGAACAGGCGCTTCGTTTTTACGACGCGGTTGCTGACACCTACAAACTAATCCTGCAAGCACCAAGCCGCTGGCCAATCTATGAATTTTCAAATCCTCGCTTAGGTGGCATTCGTAAACGCGCCGTTCGCGGGTTCAGAAATCATTTGGTCTTCTATCGAATTGATTCGAATAAAGTGGAGATCATTCGTGTTTTGCATGGCGCTCGCGACATTCCTGCAATCTTGGAAGAATCTCCAGGCGAACCCTGACGTCTATTTGCCCTTCTTACGAATGCTGTCCAACAGATTCCCAATATTCGCCGGGTTCGCCAATTGCGATCCGATCACCTTCTGCAAATCAATCGGAACCACCTTCGGGTTGGTCGTCGTCCCCGTCAGCGTCACCGGAATCCCATCCGGAAAGCTCGACGCCAGAATCCGCTGAATATTCTTATCCCGCACATACTTCCCGATCAGCCCCACCGGAATCGTGGCCGTCAGGTTTTGCGACTGATCGATCAAATCCACATCCCCCTTAAAATTCAGCGGCATCCCCTTCTGCGCCTGCTTCCCTTTTGTCGGCGCTGGCGTATCTGAATCATTCAACAACAATGTAATGTCCGTCTGCGCTTTCCCCTTGTCGATCGTTACAATCCCATCCCGAATCTGCCCCGTAAATACATCCGCCTGATCTGGCAGCCCGCCAAAATCTCCAATCCCCGGAATCTTCGACAGATCGCCTGTCAGCTTTCCAAACATCAAGCTCCCCAGCGGATTCGCGATGTTCATATCGCTCAGCGAAAACCCAATCCGCGCCGTCCCTGATTCATCCGATTTCAACTTCTCCCCCAGCGCCAGGTTCTGGCAACTCGCCACCGTAATATCCAGCTTGCCTGCCGCCTGCTTCGAGTTGGCGAAAACCGGATTGATATATTTTCCCAGCGAATCTCCCAGCAGCGGATTGATCGACACGCCCAGGATAATCCGCTGATTCTTCGCCATCGAAATCCGCGGATTATCGCCATTCAAATCGCACGTGATATTCCCCAGGTCGATCGATCCCCCATTGCAACTCGCCGGCGGCGCTTTGTTCTGTCCTTCCGGCTTATCCTTATAAACCGTCCGCAACACTCCGCCCTTCAATATCACCGGAATCAAAAGATTCTTGATATCCATTCCATTCGTGCTGACCGACGCCACCTCAATCAGCCCATCTCCATCAGCAACTTTTCCCACACCCGAAGCATTCAACGTCAACTTCGCCGACCCACTCGTAATCTGCATCGGCGAACCCGCATCCGCCGGCGGCGTCACCTTCTTCCCCTTTTTCACCACCGGCGCCGGTGGCGGCTGAAACGCCGCCAGCAACGCATCCACCTTTGCCAAATCCGGCGCATCCGCCTCCGCCACCGCCGCCCATTTTCCACCCTTCATCGCATAAGACGCCTGCTTCAGATTCACGTTCCCAAACCCCGAACTGATCGTCCCCGTCGCCGACTCCACGCCACTATCACTTTGCGCATTCAGCGCAAAACTCACCGTCTCATTTGCAATCGGCTTACTCGGATCCGCCGTCGTCACAGATAAACTTTTGATCGCCCCCGTAAACTGTGCCGTCGTCTTCGCCCCCTGCGCCAGCACCATCTGCGCGTCCAGTTGTCCGCCGCTCACCTGCCCCGCCGACGTCTTGGTCGCCGCCGTTCCTCCAAACCGATGCAACAAATCCGAAACCCCCTTCACATCCGCCGCCAGCAACAGCGTCCCCCCGCCGCTCACTCCATTGTCATCCACATTGAGATTCAGATCGCTCCCATCCGCCTTGCGAACCGAAAACAGCTTATCGCTCGTATCAATCGCCAGTGTCTTCAAACTCACCGCCATCGACCCATCCGCCGGCATCGAAACACTCCCCAGCGCCGACGCCGTAATCTTCTCCTTCGTCAGCACCGCACTCGCCGTCCCATCCTCAGCCACCTTCTGCACCGTCAAATTAGGCGTCGAAAACGCCAGCGGGTTTTTACTATCAAACTGAATCGTCCGCGTCTTCCCATCCACCGACCCGCTGACATTCGTATAAAGCTGCCCCTCGGTAATGCGCAGCCCCATCTCTTTGAGCGCCGGCACAAACGGATCCAACTGCTGCTGGGCCGTCGCGAGATCCATCACATTCAATCGCGTCAAATCAAAATGCTTCACCCCGCCGCTCGACAAATCAATCCCCTCCGCCGAGCAGTTCAAATCGATAATCGTGTTCTTCCCGTCGCCCGTCTGAAAAAACGTATCGAAGTGATCGATCGTATTCGCCGAGAGATTCACCTTCGCGTTGGTCGTCGTATCCAATCTCGCAAACTCAAGCGTATGATCCCCCGGCAGCGTCACCGCCAGATTTTGTATCCCCACCACAATCTGCGTATTCACCGGCTGCGTCGCAACATCCCCCACCGACGTAATGTTAAAAGTCCCCGTGCCCGACAGCTTGCCATTTTTAAAATCCACAAACTGTGCGAGCTGTTTGTGCAATTCATCCAGATTAAATGTCCCCGGCAGATTCAACTTGCCCAGCGAAACCCCGCCACCCTGCATCGTAAAAAATGGCGACTGGATATTCACTGAAAGATCCGCCAACCCCGCCAGCGACTGCTTCGCCGGATCAAACGTCGCATCCGCCTTGCTGATCTCCACCTTCTCCATCTTGATCGGCTGCCCCGCACGCGTCCCCTGCGCACTAAACGACAACCGATTCGAAACCGCCAAATCCTTCTCCCGCACATCGATATGCGTCGTATGCGTCAACTCTCCGCCCGTGATTTTCACATCCGGCAGCAGCGACATCGCACTCGCCAACTGCGTCGCCACCGCCTGCAAGTTCGGCACATTCAACGTCAGATCTAGCGTCCCCGTCTCTCCCGGCGCTTTGTGATCCGCAATATTCTCCAGCGCCTGCTGCGGCACCTGCCCCGTGATCGAAGCATCCACCAAATCAGGCATCCTCACCCCCAGTGATTTAATCGTGATCTTCGACGTCTTCGCATCCGCCCCCTCCCGCACGATGCTCAGCGGAACAGTGATCGTCGTCTTCAGCGTATCCCCCTTCATCGCCGTCCCCGAAAGCTGCGCGTTCGCAATCACCAATTGTCCATCAATCGTATTACTCGTTTGCCCGCTCGATTTAATGCTGATCGTCCCACTCGCATCCCCACTGCCGTTAATATCTTCCCCATCAATCTGCACCTTCCCCGTCAGTGTGATATTCCCATTCACATTCGGAATTTCGATCGGCTTCCCTTCCACTTGCGGTTTAGCACTCTCCTTTTTCGACCCACTCTTTCCCTTCTCACTTTCCTTAAAATTCAAATTGCATTCGATCCCATCAATATTCGTCTTCCCCAAATCAATCTTTCCCCGAATCGCATCCAAAAACGAAAGCTCGGTCGTCAACTTATCCAACCCAAGAATTTTCGTCCCCCCCACATCAAACACCCGCACCCCGCGCACCGTTGTCCCGCTAAACCACCCCAGCGACCAATCATCAATCTCCACCTTTCCATCCATCCCCTGATTGATCTTGCCCACCACGATCGATCGCACAAACCCAAACCCCGCAATCGTCGGCAGCAGCAAAATCAAAAGCAAAATCGCCACCACGATCCCAATGGCAATCTTCATCCACTTCCGCCCCCGCTTTTTGGGCTTCGGCATTTCAGAAGATTCAGGCGACGGGTTGGTCGAAGGAATATCAGTCATGGAGGCGTAACCTGGTTAACATGAAGTAGAAATATCCCCCGCTGCGAAAGCACCGACGTCGCAACCACCGCATTCTGCTGAATCTGCGCCGGCGAATTACTCAGCGGCATCCGCGTTCCCTGCGGATTCACCCCACCCACAAACCCCTGCTGCACAAACCCCACCGGCTGCACCGCTCCCCCCGGCGTAATCGTCGTCTGAAAATTCTGTATCCCCAGCAATTGCGAACTCTGCAACTGCATCCCAATCCGCACATATCGATGATCATCCGACACCGCCACCCGCGGATTCATCACCACACCCGTCCCCACCAACCCAATCTCCGGCTGAAACGCCACCGCATTATTCCCAAAAAACGGCTGCGCCCCCGCCGGCGCAATCACGCACATCACCGCAAATCCCCAGAAAATGGCCAATAACTTTCTCATGCCTGTAACTATCTTACACTCCCGCGACTAAGTTATTCAGACCGTATCACTTTTTGACGATGCCATCATCGTCTATAATTCTAAGCAGTTTGTTATCCGAGGAGACTATGTTGCAGACATCAGATCGAGTTGTCGTGTGTGGCGGTGGTGGATTCATCGGCGGGCATTTGGTGGCCGACCTTCTGAAGAAGGGCCATAAACACGTCCGTTGCATCGACGTCAAACCCACCAGCGAGTGGTATCAGGTTCACCCACAGGCCGAAAATATCGTCGCAGACCTCAACCTCCGCGACAAAGCATACGCCGCCGTCAAAGACACCGACGTCGTCTATAACCTCGCCTGCAACATGGGCGGCATGGGTTTCATCGAAAACAACAAGGGCCTCTGCATGATCAGCGTGCTCATCAACACGCACCTCTTGCTCGGTGCCCGCGAGCATGGCGTCAAACGCCTCTTCTACGCTTCATCCGCCTGCGTCTACAACGGCGACAAGCAGATGGAGAAAAAGATCGAAACCTTCCTCAAGGAAGAAGATGCATATCCCGCCATGCCCGAAGACGGCTACGGCTGGGAAAAACTCTTCAGCGAGCGCATGTGCCGCCACTTCCGCGAAGACTTCAAAGTCCCCGCACGCGTCGCCCGCTTCCACAACGTCTATGGCCCGTTCGGCACCTGGCGTGGCGGTCGCGAAAAAGCCCCCGCCGCCATCTGCCGAAAAGTCATCGAAGCCAAGCAATCCGGCAAACACGAAATCGAAATCTGGGGCGACGGTAAGCAGACCCGCTCCTTCATGTACATCACCGATTGCCTCAAAGGCATCTACATGATCACCGAGTCCGACTCCTTCTTCGACCCGATCAACCTCGGCTCATCCGAAGGTGTCACCATCAACCAGCTCGTTGACATCGTTGAAGACATCGCCGGCGTGAAACTCAAACGCAATTACAACCTCAGCGCCCCCAAAGGCGTGAACGGCCGCAACAGCGACAACACGCTCATCAAGAAAGTCTTCAACTGGGAGCCCGACACCAAGCTCCGCGACGGAATGGAAAAAACCTACCGTTGGATCTACGACCAGATGACAAGCAAGTAACTAAACCGCATCCTCCCTCTCCCGGTACGCCGGGAGAGGGCAGGGGTGAGGGCCTCTTTC
>DATAPK010000066.1:0-7410 GCA_036265245.1 Tepidisphaeraceae bacterium
ATCTCGCCGCAAGAGATGGAAATGGATGCTCATCTCCGCAGGCGTGCTGCTAGTTCTGATTTATTTCATCTATGCGCCCATCGTTGAGATGATCGTCGGCCGCACGCTGCATCACATGATTGAAGCGCGGCTTCACGCGGTGCTGCAATACGATTCTCTGAGTTACCATTTTCCGCTACAGATTCACGTCGACAATGCCCGGCTTGTTACGGACGAAACTGCGGGCAGCGAAACGCTTTTGACTGTTGGAAGGCTCGATCTTGAGCTTGCGAGGATACCGATCCCCCATCGGCCGATGCTCATTCGAAGTTTGAAGGTTGAGACGCCGGTGTTGCACGTGGTTCGAAGCGATCACGGATTTCTTCGGATGAAAGATTTGCGGCGAAGCGATGCGGAGCTGCGCGAGCATCCGCCGGAACGCCGGCTTTCCGATTTGTTTGAGCTTCGCAAATTCACGATCGTCGAAGGCAAGGTGATGTATGAAGATCACACTGTTGCCGGCGCAGAGCCGCTGGTGTTTCGGTCGATCACGGTTGATCTGGGCATCACGCCGCAGTCGAAGGCGATTTATGCGTACGAATTCGCCAGCCGCCAGTCGCCCGATGTCGATCTCGCCGTGGCCGGGACCATCGATATCGACAACGCGATATTCAATTTTTCAAAACTGACGATGAGCGCGCAGGCGCAGCGGATTGACGGCGAAAGCTCCATACCGCCGCAACTTCAAAAAATCATCAATGATCTGGGCATCACCGGCAAGGTCGATATTTCGGGCAAAGGGCAATTGCCCATCCGAAATCTCAGCGAGAGCGCGCTGGCGGGCGATCTGAATATTCGCGGCGTGCGAGTGAAATTGCCCGATCAGCAAGGCGATCTCGACAATCTGGACGCGGTGATCCACGCTGATTTCCATCAGGGAAAAACGCAGGTGCGGCTCGAACAATTCACCGCGCAAAGCGGAACAGCGCGCATGACCGCCAAACAGGCGATCGCGCAAATAAACGAAGGGCGATGGAAGCTCGAAAAGTTGGAGGGCAAGATCGGGGTGAGTTCTGGGGCAGCCACCACGCAGCCGGGATTGATTGCGCGTACGAAAGTGCTTAGTGGCACCGCCGACTTTTCGGTTGATGCAAATGGCGAGTTTGGATCTTCGCCGCAGTATTCTGTTGCGATTCATCCGCAGGGAGTTTCGCTTTTGCCGAGTGGATTTGCGCAGCCGATCAGCAATTTCAGTGGGAACATGCAGATTTCCCAAAGCAGCATTCGTTTCTGGAACTTTCAAGGCGATCTGCTGAGTGGCCACGCCACGGCGAGCGGCACTGTCAAGCTCGACACACCGCCGACATACGACGCCGATTTCACCTTCCAGTCAATCGATCTGTCTCAATTGGATGAGACGCTGCTCTGGAAAGGCAAGAGCAATCCACTTACCGGCGTCGCCGACATCAATGCCAAGTTGCAGGGCACTTTGTCATCTGATTCGCAACAGGCGCTCGACACGCTCAAAGTCCAGGGCGATTGCGACATCACTGGCATGAAGCTCTGGAAATCCCGCGTGCTGACGACGATTGGCAATACACTGAATCTCCCTGCCGAGGCATTGGCGGAAGGAAATGGGGCCGTCGTTTATTCAATTGCCGATCGCACGGCAACGCTTTCGCGTCTGGCCATTCACACGAAACTGTTGGGGCTTCAAGCCAATGGCATAATTGGATTTGACGGCATGTGCAATCTCGACATCATTGCCGCGCCCTTGGGCGACTGGCGATCGCAGATCGACAGCATGAAGATTCCGATCTTCGGAGACGTCGCCGGCCAATTCGCATCCGGCGTGCAGAAGATGGTGAACAAGTCGAGCCGATTGCTCTACAAATTTCAGACATCGGGAAAAATCCCGGATGTGCAAACCAAAGTTGTCCCGGCCCCGGCACTCACGAACGCCGCGGCGAAAGTCTTCGGGGGAATGCTTCAGGGAGTCAAAGAAGATGATTTGCTGAAATCGCTGAAAGAGGGGGAATGAAGCGAATGGTTGGCAAACCGTCACATCCGCGCGGCTGGGTCCGATAACTACACGCCTTATTAACCGCACTGCTTAGCATTTTTGTATTTGATCCGACATCCCGGCGGAATGTTTCGTATTTCATCAATGTTGGATCGCCTGTGTGGACGATCTTGATAAGAGTGACGCGCCCAAGGAGCGGTGGGCAGACGGCCAATGGATTGGCCGAGTCACAGCTTGAACATTTGTTCTGGAGGAGAGCTCCATGCAGAACAAGCTGGTATCGATTTTCTCGCATTTGGCCGAAGTCGGGCTTTTTCTCGGCGCCGCTGCCGCCATGGCAGCGGGCATGATGGGTTTGCGCTAAGGCTGGTGACGCAAGCAATTTGAAGCTTGAAACGTCATCCGGCGATCCCTTGCGCCATTGCGGGCGAGACATTTCCAAACGGTCGCTCATGTCGCGATAACGCAAGCGGCGAATGAACGCGACCAAGCTCCTGAAAAGCCTTCTAACGAGTGATTGGATAAAGATTTATCACTCTGTCTGTCGGACACATATCTCCTGCTTTTGTCACTCACATTGTTAATGTTTCTTAATGTTCTTGTCTGAGACATCTCTCGGTCTAAAGTGGCTATGGGAGTACCCTGTGGCTGCTACCATGACTGAATCTCCAGTTGTTCCATCTAAGCCTGCGACCCGCTCGCCGGTCAGTATTTCCATCGCGCCAAAAGAGCCGGCGGGAAGCATGGAAGTGACCGATCCGCTGATTCGCGCAGATAAAGTAAGCGTGTTTTACGGCGATCACGAGGCGATCAAAAAGGTGTCGATCGTCATGCCGCGAAGCAAGGTCGTGGCGATGATCGGGCCCAGCGGATGCGGCAAAAGCACGTTTCTGCGATCGATCAATCGGCTGAACGATCTGATCCCCGCCTGCCGGGTGACTGGTGAGCTGTCGATCGCGGGGCAGAACATCTATACGCCGGGCATCGATATGGTGGCGCTGCGGCGGAAGGTCGGATTGGTTTTTCAAAAGCCCAATCCGTTTCCGAAAAGCATTTACGACAACGTCGCCTTCGGCCCGCGGCTCCAGGGCATCACCGGCAGGTCTTCGCTGGATGAAATCGTCCACGACTCATTGAAGAAAAGCGCTTTGTGGGATGAAGCGAAGGATCGCCTGAAGGATAGCGCGCTGGGACTGTCGGGCGGGCAGCAGCAGCGGCTTTGCATTGCCCGGGCGCTGGCCACCAAGCCGGCGGTGCTGTTGATGGATGAGCCTTGTAGCGCGCTCGATCCTATCGCCACCAGCAAGGTCGAGGATTTAATTAACGAGCTAAAGAACATTGTCACGATTGTCATGGTGACACATAACATGCAGCAGGCGGCGCGGGTGAGCGATTACACGGCGTTTTTCTACATGGGCACGCTCGTGGAATACAACCCCACCGCAGCCATGTTTACGTCGCCGCAGCAGAAACAGACTGAGGATTACATTACAGGCCGGTTTGGATGATCGGTCAAGAAATTGAAATTTTGGATTTTGGATTGCGGATTTTGGATTCAAATGCTAAATCCAAAATCCGCAATCCAGAATCTGAAATGAATCATGTCCCACCACTTTGTTGATCTTCTTGAGGAATTGAAATCGCGGCTGGCACGGATGACAGCGCTCGTGCAGCAGATCGTCGAGCAATCCATCGACGCGGTTTTCACCGCCGACGCCATGGCCGCGCAGCGCGTCATCGATAGCGATAATCGCGTGGATGATGAAGAAGTGCAGGTCGAGAAAAGCGCGATCGATCTGCTTGCGCTATATCAACCGACCGCGATCGATTTGCGTCTGATCTCGGCGATCATCAAGGCCAACAACGATTTTGAACGCATCGCGGATTGTGCGGTGAATGTCGCCCAGCGCGTACTGCTGTTATCGCGGCTGGAGGCGTACAGTGCGCCGGACGATCTGCGGCTCATGGGCTCAAGTGTCGTCGCGACACTGCGCGACACGATCAAAGGCTTCAACTTTCAGGACGACCAACTCGCCCGGCAGGTGCTGCGGAGCGACGATGTGGTGGATGCGCTCTATCACCAGATCGTCCAGGATATGCTGACAAGCATGGAGACGAACAATCAAAAGGTGAACGCGGATCTGGCGTATATCATGATCGCCAAGAACCTGGAGCGCATCGCCGACCACTGCACGAACATCGCGGAAAACGTGGTGTATGTATCATCGGGGAAGATCATTCGGCATCGGCATGCAGGATGAGGGACAATGACCAATGCCCAAATCCGAATGACCAATTAATGACCAAGGCTCAAGAAGCCCAAGCAATGTCCTTTGGTCATTGAGATTTTGGTTCATTCATTGGTCATTCTGGTTTGGTCATTGGGGTTTTTCGCACAAGCGCCCACGACAGCAGATAAAACCCGATCGCCACGCCAAGCAGGTAGTTGAATCCCACCATCATTGAAAGATTTTCACTGAGTCCGCCGAGGATGACGCCGCCGATGTTGCTGCCTAGGTCGATGTCGGGGCGGGCAGAGTCGCGGAAGCTGGTGGCGAAGATCACGCCGGCGAAAAAGATGGGGATGAAGATCACCGAGCAACTGACGATCGTGCGGGCCATGCCGTTGAGCGCGAGGAATTTGTCCATCGGCACAAGCGTGTTGACGAGCAATGCCGCCAGCAGCAGCACATAAAACCAAAGCAGCTTTTTGGGTTTGAGGAGAATGACGAAGAGATTGGCCAGTAGGATCATCACGAGAATCGCGAAGAAGACGACGGAATTGACGATCCACGTGCTGCCGAAGAGCAGGGCCATGTGAACGACGCCCTTGGTTTCCAGGAGCATGAAGCCGGCGCCGAGAAAGAACATTTGGCCGTTAGGAAGGGCGCGCGGCGCCCCCTTTCCAAACCAGATTGGCCAAGTGAAGCAGAGCATGAGAACGATCGAAATACCGGCGATGACGTAGATGCCTTTTTGGTTGGGGCTGAAGGGGATTTCGCGAGCTTTGAGATAGAGGAAAGGCCAATTGTCGGTGGGCCAGAGATTGATGCCGGATGTTTCAACTGCGGCCGGTGCGATCTTTTCCCAATCGTGAGGCGTTGAACTCTCGACCGTCGCCGGCTGAGTTGCTGCAAAGCCGTTGCGATTCTCATTAAACGTTGGATTCTGGTTGATCCAGAAATTCGTGGACTCGGCGAAGTGGGAGCGGATCGCCTCGATGGTCGGATTTTTCCCGCTTTCATCCGGCACGCCCATGATCAGAAACGTAATGTGGTTTGCCTGGTTGTCGGTTTGTGAGATGGTTTCCTGATAAGGGAGGGAGATGATAATTGGGTCCATGCCGAAAACATTTTTCGCCATCGTCGCCAGGCGCGCGACGACCCAGCCCTGGCGATAGTAGTTATACATTGCAAACACGCCGCCAGGTTTGAGCTTGGTTTTTACATCGCGAAACGCCTGTTCGGTGAAAAGGAAATTTTCCAGTCGCAACGAGCTGAATCCCGAGTGCAGCACGAGCGAATCGACCAGCGCATAGACCGCCAGGTCGTAAGGCCCGTGTGCTTCGTGAAGAAATCGGCGGCCGTCGTTGTACCAGATTTTCACTCGCCGATGATCGTCGAAGGGTTTGTTCGGGTGATCGCTCTGGCCAATGCTGTTGATGACGGGGTCGATTTCGACGGCATCCACTGAATTGACACCGTTCGCCAGCGCCGCGGCGACGTCGTTGCCGCTGCCGGCGCCGATGATAAGCATGTCACCAAACGGTTTGCCGCCGGCGTCGCGGTTGAGCAGATGCGGCAGCATGTAAGCAGGCCCGGCTGTTTTGACATCGATCATCTGTTGGTGGCTGATGTTGTTGGTGTCGATGCCACCTTCCTTGGCGGCGTAAAGAATTTTGTAATAAGGCGACCAGAGAATCCGCCCCGGCTCGGTTGCGCCATACGCCACGAGTGCCACGATAAACAACGCACCGATTTGAGAAACAACCTGAAGCGGCGTCCAGCGTTTGACAAAATAAAGTGTGATCGCGATGCAGACCAGAAACCAGACGTGCGGCGAGGTGCGATACCAACTGGCTGCGAAAAATCCGACGATTCCAAGCAGGCTCCCGAAGACGTTGGTCGTGTACGCGCCAATCCGATTATCAATTGCATCGAACGCCCGGCCCATTACTTGCCCCAGGCCGACAAAAATCAGCGAGATCAACGCGAAAAAGATTCCCGCGACGACTTCGATTGGAACGACGAACGTGCTCGGATCCTTCGGGCGATATTCCGTGCCGAAATAAATCAGTTGCGGCGAAGACTGGTTGCCGACATCGATTATCAGCTTGCCGTGATTTTTGTATTCCACAAAAACCGTCAACGCCAGCATCGCCGTGATAAAGGTCAGCGGCAGCACCGCGTCGATGAAATCGGTCTTGCGCGTTGCGGTAATGCAGCCGATCGACATGCCCAGAAAGCAGGCCAGCAGCACGATATTGGTGAAGAAGGTCAGGAAGACGACGGTCGATCCGAAGAATCGGATGCACGCCAGCTCGAAGAAGAGGATCAGGAAGCTGATGAGCAGGAGATCGAGATAGGGCCGCGGGGGCTTGGCCGGTTGAAGGGGTAATTCGGTAGTGGTCATTTCGCGGCGGATTCTAAGGAGAAGCCGGAGAATTACCACACGCCGGAATCTTCGCGATACAATCGTGCGATCATGTTCAGCCATATCATCGAACCAGGCCTTGAGCTTCGCTTGTACGAAGAGCGGCAGGCGGATGAGATTTATCAGACCATCCTCGCCAATCGAGAGCATCTTCGCCGGTTCATGCCGTGGGTGATGAAAATGGAAGGGCCGCAGAGCGAGCGGGATTTCATCAAGCGATCGCTCCAGCAGCTTGTGAATAACGACGGCTTTCAATGCGGGATTTGGGAGCATGGCCGATTTGTCGGCGGGATTGGTGTTCACTGGATCAAGTGGGATTTGAAATATACGGAGATGGGTTACTGGCTGACCGCCGACGCGCAGGGCCGGGGGATCATGACCAAGGCGTGCAGTGCGATCATCGATCATGCGTTCGGCGTGTGGAAGCTGAATAAGGTTCAGATTTGCTGCCACCCGGAGAATGTGCGCAGCCGGGCGATTCCGGAGCGGCTGGGGTTTACCAATGAGGGAATGTTGCGGCAGGTGATCGCGGGGGAGAACGATCAACTTTGCGACGGAATTGTCTACGGATTGCTCACGAGCGAGTGGAAATCGAAACGAATCTGACTCGGGTGAACGATGACCAAGATGCAGGCGATTGCCGCGGATATCACGAAGCTCAAGGTAGACGCAATTGTCAACGCGGCGAACGAGTCGCTGCTTGGCGGCGGCGGAGTCGATGGGGCGATCCATCGTGCGGCGGGGCCGGAACTGCT
>DATAPK010000067.1:0-7808 GCA_036265245.1 Tepidisphaeraceae bacterium
AAAACCGCTGCTCTACCAACTGAGCTAAGGTGGCGAGTCATTCTTCCCAACGTGCAATTTCATTGCCCCTCTTTCGGTCCCGATCGCAATCAGTGCAATGAACTGCATCCTACAGGATCTCAAGAATCTTAAACTCCATCGTCCCGCGCGGCGCCTTCACCTTGATCGTGTCCCCCACATGCGCTTTCAATAATGCATCCCCCATCGGGCTGTTCACCGACACATTCGTCACGTCGCTGTTCGGATCGCTCGGCGTCGCTTCGCCGACGATTTTCACCAACTGCTCGCTCTCATCATCCAGATCCAGCAGCTTCACCGTGTGCCCGAGAAAGACCATGTCTTCCGGCACATCATCGGTGGAGACGACGGAATACCCTTTGATCTTCGCCTCGAGCTCCGCCAGTTGCCGCTGGATGCTGCGGTTTTCTTCCTTGGCAAAGTGATATTCCGCGTTCTCCGACAGATCGCCCAGCGCCGCCGCCTTGCGGATGCGCTCCTGAACGTCGATCTGCATTTTGAACAACTCTTCGCGTCGAAGCTCCAGCGCCTTCATTTCTTGGGCTGAGACAATCTGCATGATGAAAACTCCCGACAAGCCACGCGCTCTTTCTCGCGCAAGTCTTCCAGAAACACGAACCACCGCGCGGGTCGCGCGGTGGTTTCTTTGGACACCGATATCATATCCCACCCTTGATGTTTGGCAACGTTAGATCGCTTGATTTCTTGCAGCTTTCCCATCCCAGCGATACAGTTCGGCCCACGTCGCGCGCTTTACGGGAGATGCTCATGCAGCCACGTTTCCGGGCCCTATTTGCTGTCATTTTGTCCGCTTTTCTGCTGGCCAGTTGCGAGAAGAAGTCTGAATCCGCCTCGGATTCCGCCGAGATCGTGATCGGCCAGGTCGCCTCCCTCACCGGCGACACCGCCACCTTCGGCGTCAGCGCCGATGAAGGCGTTCGTCTGGCACTCGACGAAATCAACCAAAACGGCGTCCTGGGCGGACGTAAAATCAAGCTCGTCACCGAAGATGACCGCTCCCTCGGCGACGAGGCAAAAACCGCCGTCGATAAGCTCGTCAGTAAAGATCACGTCGTCGCCATCATCGGCGAGATCGCTTCCAGCCGATCCATCGCCATGGCCCCGGTCTGCGAAGATGCCAAAATCCCCATGCTCTCCCCCGGCAGCACCAACCCCAAGGTCACGCAAGGCTTCCAATACGTCTTCCGCAACTGCTTCATCGACCCATTCCAGGGCGAAGCAATGGCGCGCTTTGCACTGGAAGACCTCAAACTGAAGAAGTTTGCGTTTCTCTATCCGATTAACAGCGATTATGGCGTCGGCTTGCGCCAATACGTCAATGACTATCTCACCAAAGCCGGTGGAGAGGTCGTGGCCAGTGAGAGCTATACCGAGAAAACCGATTCGGATTTCAAGGCACAACTCACCAAGATCAAAGCCGCTAATCCCGACGCAATTTTTGTCACCGGATATTACACCGAAGCGGGATTGATCGCGCGGCAGGCGAAGCAGCTTGGCATCACTTGCCCGCTAATCGGTGGCGACGGATGGGATAGTGAGCAAACCCTTAAAATCGGCGGCGACGCGGTGAATGGCTGTTTCTTCTCCAACCACTATTCCCCGGATGAAAAGCGCCCCGAAGTGCAGGCGTTTGTCGAAGGGTACAAAAAGAAATACCAAGGCAAGGTGCCCGACGCGATGGCGATTCTGGGTTATGACGCGATGAAGATTATGGCCGACGCCATCCACCGCGCCGGCAGCACCGACGGCGATAAAATCCGTGATGCGCTGGCCACCACCAGAGATTTTCCAGGCGCCAGCGGAATAACCACCATCGACGAGCAACACAACGCAAAGAAAGCCATCGTCATCGTCGAAATCAAGAACGGAGAATTTACCTACCGAACAAAGATCGAGCCGAAATAAGCAGATTTAGCGATGCAAGAATTCGTTCAACAACTCATTAACGGTCTGTCCGTAGGCTCCATCTACGCTCTCATCGCCGTCGGCTACACGATGGTTTACGGCGTTCTCCAGCTCATCAACTTCGCCCACGGCGATGTCTTCATGGTGGGCGCGATTCTCACGCTCGTTCTCGCCCGCGCCTTCGGCTGGATCGGCATCGAATCCTGGTGGGCGTTCGGCGCCTGCGCCGCGCTTTCCGTCATCGCCTGCGGCATCGTCGGCTTCGTCATCGAACGATTCGCCTATCGCCCCCTTCGCGACAAGCCGCGAATCAATTCCCTCATCGCCGCCATTGGCATCTCACTCCTTCTCGAATACGGCGGCCAGCATCCCAAAGTCTTTGGCCCCACCCCTCAACCGTTTCCGACCGCGATGCTCCCCGGCATCGGCGCCAATCTCCCCGTTATCAGCGGCCTCATCATCAGCCGAGTCGATGCCCTCGTCCTCATCGTGACCCTCGTGCTCATGGCAACCCTCACCTACATCGTATTAAAAACCAAAACCGGCCTCGCCCTCCGCGCCGTCAGCTTTCGCTTCGACACCGCCGCCCTCATGGGCATCAATATCGACCGCATCATCAGCTTCACCTTTATCCTCGGCTCCTGCCTCGCCGCCATCGCCGGCATTCTTTACGCCGTGAAATATCCCAAGGTCGAGCCGCTCATGGGCTTGCTCCCCGGCGTCAAAGCCTTCGTCGCCGCCGTCTTCGGCGGCATCGGCAACATTGCCGGCGCCGTGCTCGGCGGAATCATCCTCGGCCTGGTCGAAGTCCTCGTCGTCGGTTACCTCCCCAACGGCAGCCAATACCGCGACGGCATCGCATTCGTCATCCTCATCGTCATCCTCCTCGTCAAACCCTCCGGCCTGCTTGGCAAGCACGTCGTTGAAAAAGTCTGAAATCTCCGTATGACATCCCCGTGATCTCTCATAAAAGAAGATTTGAAACACGAAGCCACGAAGAACACGAAGAGATCTCTATTCACACACAACATTTTCTCTTCGTGTTTTCCTTCGTGCCTTCGTGGTTCGATTTGATTTGAATGATAGACACCCCAAGCCCCAACCCGACCCTCACGCTCTCCGGAATCTCCCAGAGAACCAGCAAAGCCACCGGCTGGCCCGACACCTTCAAAGCCAATCTTCCCATTCCCATTCTTCTCGTCGCCATCTGGTTGCTCGGCATGTACGTCGAGAGCGATGCCGTCAGCACCTACAACACCCGCGTGATCATGCTCGTCGGCTTCAACATCATTCTCGCCGTCAGCCTGCAACTTATTAATGGTTTCAGCGGCCAATTCTCCCTCGGCCATGCCGGCTTCATGGCCGTCGGCGCGTACATGGCCGCCTACCCCGCGATCAACCTCTCGCAGCGCCTTTCCGACCCCGCCGCCTGCGCATGGTTCTTCATCACCCTCGCAATTCTCGCCAGTGCGATCGGATTCGCATTGCTTCTACTTTTCTGGGCCGTGCGCGCAAGCCGCAAAATCAATCCCAATCTCCCTGCCATTCTTTTGTTGTTGTTGATCGCGTGGATCCTGGTCGATTTCTCCAAAGCCGCTGCTTATTCTACACCCCCCTCGCAATTCATCTGGACCAACCTCAGTTCCGCGGTCTCTCACGGCTTCGATTCGCTCCTGACTCGCGGAATCCCCTTCGCCTCTAAAATCTCCGACGTATTTCCCGATACTTTCCGCAAACCGATCTGCTTCATCGTCCTCATCCTCGGCGGCGGAAGCTGCGCCGCCGTCGTCGGGCTGATCGTCGGCCTGCCCGCGCTCCGCCTCCGCGGCGACTATCTCGCCATCGCCACCCTCGGCTTCGCCGAGATCATTCGCATCCTCATCCAAAATTCCCAACCTCTCGGCGGCGCGCTCGGCCTCACCGGCATTCCCAAGATGACCAGCTTCGTCTGGCTCTACGGTTTCGCCGCCTTCACCATCATCGTGATCTGGCGAATCGCTTATTCCGCCAAGGGTCGAGCCATCATGGCCGTCCGCGAAGACGAAGTCGCCGCCGCCGCCTGCGGAATCGACACCACCCACCAAAAAGTCATGGCCTTCATCGTCGGCTCTTTCTTCGGCGGCATCGCCGGCGCGCTCTTCGCCCTCCACGAACGCTCCATCGCCCCCTATCAATTCGGCCTGCAAAAATCGATCGAAGCCGTCGTCATGGTTACCCTCGGCGGCCTCGGCAGCATCAGCGGCGCCATCCTCGCCGCCATCGTGCTCACCGTTCTCCTCGAACTCCTCCGCGATCCCCCCAGCCTCGGCCTCGTCGGTTGGCTCATCGTCGCCGCTTGCGCCATCGCGATGATTTACTGGTCATTCCAACACCGCGACAAACGCTGGCGCTCCGCCGCCATCACCATCCTCATCCTGTGCGGCCTCTGGGAACTCGGCGTCTTCCTCGCCCAGCACGCCGGCGTCAACCTCGCCCAGTTCCGCATGATCATCTACTCTCTCGCCTTAATATTAATGATGCTCCTGCGCCCCCAGGGACTTCTTGGCGGCATCGAACTCTGGCCCCGCCGAAAACCCTGCATCCAATCGAGCCCCGGTGAAGCGGTCGCCCCGCAGGGGCACAATCTTTCCCCAACTCCCGCTACCCTCGTCATCGATCGCGTCTCCCGCCGTTTCGGCGGCCTCTGCGCCGTCAGCGAGTTCAGCCTCTCCCTCAAAACCGGCGAACTCATCGGTCTCATCGGCCCCAACGGCGCCGGCAAAACCACCGCCTTCAACCTCATCACCGGCGTCTACTGCCCGACCAGCGGCACCATTACGCTCAACCAAAAACGAATCGACGGCCGTTGCCCTTCCGACATCAACTGCGCCGGCATCGCCCGCACCTTCCAGAACATTCGCCTCTTTAAAAATCTCACCGTCCTCGACAACGTGATCGTCGCCTTCGACCGCTCCGCCGAAAAAGGTTTGCTCCGCACGATCCTCCGCTTGCCGAAATATTCTCGCGAGCGCGCCAGCATGGAATCCGCCGGCGTCGAACTGCTTCAAACCCTCCAGCTCGCCGACAAGTGCAACCTGCTGGCCAAAAACCTCCCCTACGGCGATCAACGCCGCCTCGAAATCGCCCGCGCCCTCGCCACGCAACCCAAAATCCTCCTCCTCGACGAGCCCGCCGCTGGCATGAACCCCCAGGAAAAATCCGACCTGATGCAGCTCATCCGCTTCATCCGCGACCATTTCAATCTTGGCATCCTCCTCATCGAGCACGACATGAAGCTCGTCATGAACATCTGCCAGCGCATCACAGTCTTAGATCACGGCGAAACCATCGCCGTCGGATCGCCGGAGGAGGTACAGTGCAATCCGAAGGTGATCGAGGCGTATCTCGGCGAACCGCAATAATCAATGCAACCCACGCGACAAAAGCATCCCTATCGAATAATCATCGCACTCCTGGCGATTCTGGGTGCAGGCTTTGGATTGCGCGTCTTCAATCTCGATGCCGAAGGCCTCTGGCTCGATGAAATGTTCAGCATGGAGATTTCAACCGGACGCGGTTACGCGGATCAGTCGTTGCCGCGCGCAATCCTGATGAGTCCTCCTCCACCCGCGCTCTCCACGCTCACGGGCGCGCCTCCATGGACCGCGATCTGGACAACCATGCGTCAAGATGGTCATCCTCCTCTCTACTTTTTGTTATTGCGCTGCGTGCGTTTTATATTCGGCAGCAGCGATTGGACCGTGCGATTTTTTTCCGTTCTCACTTCTATCGCAGCCATCGGAATCGTGTTCTTTATAGGCAAGCTTCAATTTGAATCCGCCACCGCCCTTTGGGCTTGCCTGCTCATGGCCGTCGCCGTGCCTCAACTCGTTTACGCCCAGGAAGCCCGCAACAACCCGCTCATGGTGTTAACTGGCCTCTTCTCCGCCGCTGCTTTGCTCTGGATCGAAAAACGCGGTGTTACCCCCGCCCGCCTCATTCTCTTTGGCTTCTGTCTGCTGGCCACAATGCTGACGCATTATTATTGCATCGGCGCGCTCCTCGCGCTCTTTATATACGGATTGATCGCTTATCGCGGGTCCACGCGTCGCGCGATCATCGTCACGTTCCTCGCAGCCGGATGCGCTTACCTTATTCTCTGGGGGCCCATCCTTCTGCAACAGCGGCACGCCATGGCCCAATGGCATCCATTCAAATCCGCCAACACCAACCCACTCTCCATCACCTTTCAACGGCTGGGCGTTGCACCCATGCGACAACTCACCGGCATCTTTAACGGCTCCAACGTCGCAGCCATTATCACGGCAATCGTCTGCGTCATCGCTTTTTTTCTGCTTCGGAAAACAAGGGCCCTTTTACTTTGGTGGCTCTGGTCCGCCGCCGTCTTTGCAACGCTCTTTATTCACGATCTCTCCAGTACCGAAGATCATTTGGTTCTGCCGAAATATGCCCTGCTCGCCGGCCCCGCAATCTTTCTATTGATCGCTGCCGGCGCATCGCGCCTCCCTTTCAAATCGGAACGAGCGCGCAAAGTCGCCGGCCATCTGATTCCTTTCGCCGCAGTCCTCTTCTGCCTCTCAAAATTACCCGCCGTTTACGCACCCTATCGTGGAAATTGGCGCGATCCGGGAATTTACATTCTTCAATCCGCCACGCCTGACGATGTCACCGTATTCTGTGGCGTGATTCGTCCCGATTGGTCCTCAGGATGGAATTACCTTTGCCTGATGCATTATATAAATACCAACACTTGGCATTGCCCTGTCATCTTGCTGAACCAACCTCTCCAACCCGGCCCCACTCTCGATCGCCTGCGACAGGCCGCACATCTCTTCGTCGTCATCGATTCCCAATCCTCTCCACCACAAAATTGGCTCCCCGGATGCCAGGCGGAACAGGCTTATGATTTCCCCCATACCGTCAGCGTATGGAAAGTTCATCTGCCGACTGCAAATTGATCATGCTCATGAGAATCGAAAACCTCGCCGTCAGTTATGGCGCTATTCAAGCACTGCACGGCGTCTCCCTCGAAATCGCACGCGGCGAAATCGTCGCCCTCATCGGCTCCAACGGCGCCGGCAAAACAACCCTCTTGCGCACCATCAGCGGCCTGATCCCACCCGATTCCGGAGAAATGCAATTTGAAAGTGACGGCCAATCGACATCCCTCAAGAATCTGCCCGCCCATCAAATTGTTCGTCTGGGGATTTCCCACGCCCCCGAAGGCCGCCAAGTCTTCGCCACCCTCAGCGTCGAAGAAAATCTCCGTCTCGGCGGATATCAGCAAACCTCAACCCAGCAACTTAAATCCGACATCGACCGCTGCTACACCCTTTTCCCCGTTCTCGGCGAGCGAAAATCCCAAAAAGCCGGTACCCTCTCCGGCGGCGAACAACAAATGCTCGCCATCGGCCGCGCCCTCATGGCCCGCCCAAAACTCTTGCTCTTGGATGAACCCTCCCTCGGCCTCGCCCCACTCGTCGTCCGAAAAATATTCTCCATCATCCGCGAGATCAACGCCGCCGGCACCACCGTCTTCCTCGTCGAGCAAAATGCCCACATGGCCCTCACCATCGCCCACCGCGCCTACGTCCTGCAATCCGGCAAAGTCATCAAAACCGATTCCGCAAAAAATCTCCTCGAAGATCCCGACGTGAAAAAAGCCTACCTCGGCGGATAGCAGATAACCGCCCCCCGCCGCTTGCGGTTTAGCAAACCCCGTCACCCGGAAAAACTCGCTCGCAGCATGGTCACTTTCTCAATGACCACATTCTTTCAACACAAAGCAATTCATTTCCGCTTCCACCCGCACGCCTTCCTCGCCGCCGAGAAACTCCCAAACAATCTCATCGCCGCGCCATAAA
>DATAPK010000068.1:0-3634 GCA_036265245.1 Tepidisphaeraceae bacterium
CCGTCGCCGCAGAAAAGGGATTCATCATTCGTGACATTAAAGTGGATGGACCACTCGTTGCGCAGCAGGTGATACCAGCGGCGCTCAGCGGTCTTGGTATTATAGCCGGCGATCCAGAAGTCTTCGCCCTTGGGGGTTTGCAGATCGTACCAGATCGTTGTGCCATCGATTCCCCAAAACTCATGCCCGGCGATTTCCATCGACATTGTGCGCTTATGAATGAGCTGATTCTGCGTGCCATCCGTGCGAATCGTCCAGATGCGATCGACCTTGTGCCACGGGCCCTCATGGCAATACATCAGAAGCGTTGGATCGGTGGGGGAGAAGAGCAGGTGATTGATCCAATCGGTGCTGTGGAGCAGCGTGTTGAGCTTGCCGGTGCGAAGGTCGACGGTGAACAGGACGAGCGGCAGATGGGCGGCGAGACGTTCTTCCATCATCCTGGCCTTGTTCATTGGTTGGACGAGCGGGCCTGACATGCCGGGCGGATCGACGCGCTCGGTGCCGTAATCCTTGCCGGCGTCTCCTTCAATGTAGGTTCCGGCGGCGAGGGTTTCGTCGGCGTTGACGCTGGAGACCACGCCGCGGGCGGGAAGATCGGCCAGCTTATGCTGTTCGCCGGTATCGACGTTGGCCGACCAAATCTCGTGCTCGGCGGTTTTGATGTAAAAGATCGTCGGCGTTTTTTTGCCGACCACGATCGTACGAACCTTGCCCGCCACCACCTGTCGCGTCTTCCATGTTTTGAGGTCGAGAACATGAATACCATCGGGCGCGCTGTAGACCATCTCACGTCCGTCGGGTGTGTAGGCGTTGATGTTGAAATAAAATCCCGTTGAGTTGGGCTCGGAGGTGAGGCGACGTACGCGATGGCCGGTGTCGGGATCGACCCATGATGTCGGCGGATCACCGGCGGGCGCGGTGGTGGGCTGATGGATTTGGCTGCACGCACCTCCATTCAACAGAAGAACTGCGGCGATCAATCCGCTGAGCATTGGACGCAGATAAATTGAAAGAAACGACGCATCGCGCTGAATCATGAGAGTCCTTCCGCCGAATTTCATCTCTTAACAAACGACCCACACCTACCATAACCGCCCGCGATAGAAAAGTTTGGGAAACTATCTGCAACTTATCCAGAAGCTCATTTGACTGTGTTTGCTAGAGCGGCCTATGTTTACTCCATAACAAAAGGAGATCACCAATGTCTAAGAAACTTTCTGGAAAAGTGGCGATTGTGACAGGGGCGTCCAAGGGAATCGGCGCCTCGATCGCGCTGCATCTGGCGGCTGAAGGCGCTTCCGTCGTCGTGAATTACAGTTCGAGCAAAGAAGGGGCGGATCGCGTGGTTGGCGAGATTAAAGGCAATGGCGGCAAGGCGATTGCCGTGCAGGCGAGCATCGCAAAAGAGACGGATGTACGGAAGTTGTTCGCCGATGCGAAAAAGGAATTTGGACGCATCGATATCCTCGTCAATAACGCCGGCATTTATGAGTTCCAGCCATTGGAAAATGTGACCAAGGAACATTTTTACAAGCATTTTGATCTGAATGTTTTGGGATTGCTGTTTGCGTGTCAGGAAGCGGCGAAATATTTCGGGCCCGAGGGTGGCAGCATCGTGAATATCAGCTCGGTGGTATCCACGCTCGCGCCGCCGACAGCGTCTGTTTACAGCGCGACCAAGGCGTCGGTGGATGCGATCACCCGATCGCTGGCCAAGGAGCTTGGTCCCAGGAAGATTCGCGTGAACTCGGTGAATCCTGGAATGGTTGAGACAGAAGGGACCGCATCCGCGGGAATCACCGATAAGGAAAATGAGTTCCGCAAACAGATCGAATCGCAAACGCCGCTGGGACGAATCGGCAAACCAGCCGATATCGCGCCGGCGGTGGTTTACCTGGCGTCGCCGGATGCGTCGTGGATCACCGGCGAAACGCTTTATATCTCCGGAGGCAATCGATAAGAAGTATTAGATTCATTGCATGCTCAAGATGCTGATTGGTGATGATGATCGTATTCTGGGTTTCACGATATCGGCGTCGAGGCGGCGAAGTGATGTCGGTCGTTCAAACCGCCATGCTTGGCGGCATGCCGTACACCACGCTGCGCAATGCGATCTTTGCCCATCCCACGCTCGCTGAAGGATTGAATCGTTTGTTTGCCAATCCACCGCAGCGGCCATGAAAAATGGATATATTTACAAACACGAAGGAGTTTCCATGTCAAAGCATCCAAAATTTCCGACGCAGAACGATCTATCAAGCGAAGTGCGCGAGAAAGCGGTTACGCTGCTGAATCAGCAATTGGCCGACATCTCTGATCTGTTCACTCAGATCAAGCAGGCCCACTGGAATGTGAAAGGCCCCAGCTTCATCGCGCTGCACGAACTCTTCGACGAAGTGGCGGGCGAAATCCTTGAACTGGTCGATGAAATCGCCGAGCGCACGGTGCAGCTTGGCGGGGTGGCCTTGGGAACGGCGCGGCAGGCTGCGAAGTATTCCCGGCTGCCGGAATATCCGCTCGAAATCCTCGCCGGCGAAGATCACGTCAAAGCGCTCTCCAGCGTCTTGGCGACCTACGGAAAATCCGCCCGCAAGGCGATCGACTCCGCCACCGAATTCGGCGACGCCGACACCGCCGATCTCTTCACGCAGGTCTCTCGCGTGATCGACAAACGTCTATGGATGATTGAAGCCCACGTCCAGTCGAAAGATTGAAACCGCGGCGAGCATGAAGTAATAAGGCACCACCATGGCAACAACAGACGCGCCGCACACTGACGTTGAGACAAAACCAGCGCCGGCCGTCACGGCGCCAATCCCGCCGCACCCTCACAAAAATCGGCGAGGCCTCTGGATCGTCGTCGGCGTTGTCGCACTCCTTCTCCTCATCGTCGTTATTCCGTGGATTATTGATTCTCTCAACAGCGTTTCCACGGATGATGCTTACGTCAACGGCCACGTCACCTTCGTTGCCCCGCGCGTGCTTGGCCAGGTCGCGCGCGTCCTCGTCGATGACAACAATCGCGTCCACAAAGGCGATCTCCTTGTCGAACTCGATAAAGAGCCTTATCAGGTGCAGGTGAACATCGCGCAGTCCGCCGTTGATGCCGCGCAGGCGGATGTCATCACCGCTCAAGCTCAAGTTCGCAGTTTTGAAGGGCAGGCACGCAGCCTGCGTTACGGGCTCCAACATGCCATCGAAGACGTCGATAACCAGATTTCGCTCCTGCGCTCCAAGGCCGCGATCCTGAACTCACAGAAAGCAACCGCTGACAAAACTGCAGCCGACTATCAGCGCGCCCTGCCGCTTGTTCAAACAGGCGGCATCACGCAGGAAGAATTGGATCATCGCAAACAAGCGATGCTTGTCGCCCAGGCGGAAGTCGAGGAGGCGTTGCAGGGGGTTTATCAGGTGCGCGTCCAGCTTGGCCTGCCCCCCAAACCTGAAACCGGCGATGACCTCACGCAAGTGCCTGACGATCTGGATCAAACATTTTCTTCAGTTCGCCAGGCACAATACGCCCTCCTTGAAGCCGCCGCCCAGCTTGGTGTCGTGCAGCCGTTCAATCAAACCCCCAAGCAGATGCTCGAAGCGTTTTATAAACGCGATCCATCCGGCGACATCGACAAAA
>DATAPK010000069.1:0-4737 GCA_036265245.1 Tepidisphaeraceae bacterium
AATCATAACCGGTTCAGGAAGCATTTATATTTTGCTTGGGGGTATAACCGGTACGAAGGTACTGAAGCTAAAATCGAATGGTAAGATCGATACCAGCTTTGGCTCGGGAGGCATGAGCGTAGTTGACGTGAATCATGACGAGGTATTGGGGCTTGGTGCAGTTACTTTCGCTTATGCCGGCGGGAAAATTTTGATTGCCGGCCTCATCTCTAATGGCGATTTCAACGAGATTGCCAAGGTTTTCCGTCTCAACTCCAACGGTTCTTTGGACACAACTTTTGGCGTAAATGGATCGGTTCAATTTCAACTAGGCATTACAGATAAATCCTTCCCCGATACTGTGGACCGAGTTGCCGCAATCGGCGCGCAAAGCGACGGCAAAATCACGCTTGTTGGAAGCTCGATCAATTGGTATCCAGAACAGCCCAATCCATTTCTTGATCCCACACTCTATGGCAACGCGTATTTAGTTGCAGCCCGCCTGACATCATCAGGAAAATTCGACAAAAGCTATGGGACAAACGGGATATCTCGCGCACAGATTCCAGCAGGCCAGATCTTACTGCGAAGTGGTGGGCCGGAGATTGGCGATACCTTTGCCTATTCTTCTAATTCTGTTGGAACGATCAATGCCGATGGGTCTGCGTTGGTGGTTGGCGATGCGTTGCAACTCAGCGCGGCAAAGTTTGATCCACGGGGGAAGATTGTTTTCAACACAACCGTTACTCCGGGATTTCAACTGAATACACCGACGGCCATCACGACATTGCCCGATGGCCGTTCCATAGTCAGTGGCGTGCCTAGCCCTTTTTACGTCGGACATGGCCCGGCGCTGGTCGAATTGTTTGCCGATGGAACATTCGGCCCTTACCGGTTGACAGATGACTTGAAGAGTTCGACCGTTGAGCTAATCGACGACAATCCGATGTTCGGCAATGACCAATACGCCCATCCCCATCCAATTGCCATTGCTCCCGATGGCCAACTTCTGGTGGGTGGCGGTCCAAAGACAGGCAGTGGTTTTGAAATTGAGAAATTTCAGGTTGGCAACGCCAGTGATCCGCTTCCCAATGTCTTTCCCGGCGGCACAGCGAACAGTCTCAAATTGGACAAAGACATGGGCCTGCACCTGGCATATTTCGACGCCAACAGTAAGACGCTCAAATATGCTTATCGTGCCATCAACGGCCAGTGGTCGGCGCCCGTCACGGTGGATTCAACACCATATGCTGGAACTTATCTCTCGCTGGCAGTGGATAGTAATGACCAGCCGGCAATTGCGTACTTTGACGCAGAACATGGCGATTTGAAATTCGCCAACTCAACAAACCTGGGCAAGACCTGGAAAACGCAAACGATCGATAGCAAGGGGAGCACTGGCCTTTACCCATCACTGGTAATTAACTCATCTTCAGACGGGAATGGGCAGGTCATGATTGCTTACTATCGAAAAACAAGCGGCGATCTTCGATTTGCTTCTGAAAAACCAGATGGCTCGTGGGGCATAGAAAACATTGACGCCGCCGGTAATGTAGGACGAAGCTGTGAGCTATATCAAACATATAACGACGAGACACTGACACCGATTGTCGTCTATTCTGATTCCACTACCAATGAGATTAAATTTGGCACTTATCAGAAAGGCGGCAAATGGTTGCTTCAAACAGTTGCAAAAACAAAAGGCGGCGCCGATTTTTATTCGATTGACTGGGCACGCTATTCGCCCGCGATTAGCTTTTACGATGCTTACTCCGGCGATCTCAATTTGGCATACAGGGAGGACCCGACTACCGATATCTGGAGTGGTTTAGTACCGGTTTCAACGAAAGGAATTGTCGGCCTTTACTCTGCAGCCGCATTTTACGATTTATCGGACACAACAGAGCACGTTCAAGTTTATGCCTACGACAAGAGCACCGACAGCGTAAGCCTATATACTGATGCCGAACAACCGCCTGAACCCATTGTTCCCATGATAACAAATGGTGGACGCTATCTTTCCGTTGCCCGTGATCCAAGCCTCCAAATTGGCGCGGGAGACGCGGCATATCTCGACAGCAAACTCAACGCTCTTAGAGTCGAAACAGTCCTGAGCCCAATTGATGATATCACTCAGGAAGCAATGCCGCCGGAAGATTAATCCTGTCGTGATTCTCGGCGTTACCGCAATCCAAGTTCATCCAGCGCCGCCCCCACCCCACTCAGGTTTTCGGGTTTCATCTCCGGATAATTTCGCGAGATGATGAGCCCCTTCGCGCCGCCTTTGAACGCCGCAATGACGCATTGCTTCACATCCTCCGGCGTGGATTGGTTCGTGCCGGCGGGGACGGGCACATCGAGCCCCACGCCTGACCAGATTTCAGTCGGATGGCCGGCGACATCATCCACCGCTCGCTGAGTTTCTCGTCGCACATAATCCGGCGAGAAGCCAACGCCGACGACCTTATCGTAATTGGCTTCCTGGTAATCCAGCATGTGATAAAGCGTGTCGAGCGTTTGCGCGGGAGGCATGTCGCCGAAAATATTTTGTGAAACGCTGTCGGCGAAGGTGCGAATGCGCTCCCCGCCGCAGTTGGTGTAGACGACGGGCTTGAGGAAATCGGAGAACGGGGCCATGCGGGTGTAATCGGTTTCGGCACGGTGAAGCGGGCTGAATGAGACGTTGTGCCAGACATGCCAGCCGACGGGAAGTTGCGGCTTGATCGATTTGACGAGGCGATACATCTCCGCCTGCAGATTCTCGCGGCTGAGAATCCACAGATTCTCCCACGCGAGCAATTCGGGATATTCCATCAACAAACGGAAGAACTGAACGAAGAATCCATCGCGCGGGCGTTTGCCGGCGCGGCCGTTGAGGACATATTGCTCGAGCGCGATGAACCCTTTTTTGGCACGATCGACGTCGATTCCGAGATCCTTCGCTTTTTTCTGACAGAATTCACAGAAGCAGGTTGCCTGGCCGGGCTTGGCAAAGGAGCCGTGCGCGTAAGCGCCAAGCGCGTTGAAGAAACCGCCCTGCCGTTCCGAGCCCCACATCACGCCGTCGATGTCATACGATCGCGTGTAATCTTCGACCAGGCCCATGATGAAGCCGCGATATTGCGGGTTGTTGAAGCATGGACCGGCGGGATGAGATAGCGCGCGGCGGCCGTGGAAATCGACTTCGTATAAAGGTTCCCACGCAGCCGATGGCGCGTGGCCGTGATCTTCGATAATCCACGCGAACATTTTCGTGCCGTGCTTTTTGGCAATAGGGATCGCGTGGGCAAAAACATCCATATCGCCGAATTCGGGGGCGCGCATGTCCTGATAAGTCAGCGGGGTATTTTTATAATACTCCATGTGCGGCGTGGCGAAATTGCCGCCGCGAAAGCCAGCCGCCTTCATGGCCGCGGTCGATGGGGCATAGGTGTAAATGAAGGGGAAGATTGCGTTGACACCGGCGCGTTGGCGAAGTTCGTCGCAGGTTCGATCGAAGTCTTTTGAAGCGAGCGGCGCGGGGCCGGTTTGAATGCCGATGGTGGGTGACGGCTTGGTGGAGGGTTGAGGCGCGGGTGTTGGTTGCGCGTTCACGATGGAGGCGGCGACGGTGCCGGCGGCGACTGCTGCAGCGGTTTTGAGAATATCGCGGCGCGAAAGAGACAGATCGTTCATTATTTCTCCTCGAGGCTCGTTGAGTTGCGAAATGGAGGCAACGGACGCGAAATCGCAAGCGATGGGTGGCGCGTTATGCGAGGTTGACCAATTTGATGTTGACCCGGCGTTCGCGCGGGCCGTCGAATTCGACTAGATAGATCCCCTGCCACCGCCCCAGCACCAGCCGGCCGTTATCGATCAGTACGGTCACCGAATTGCCGACCATCGAAGTCTTCAGATGCGCGTCACTGTTGCCTTCATCGTGCTGATAATATGTTTCCATCTGCGGCACAAGCTGCTCGAACTTGGCGAGCAGATCGTGCTGCACGTCGGGGTCGGCGTTTTCCTGGATCGTGCAGGCGGCGGTGGTGTGAGGAACAAAGACGATGACGAAGCCATCCTTCACGCCCCGCTGCTGGACGGCCTTGGCAACACGATCAGTGATGTCGACCATCTGGTTGCGCGCGGCGGTGTTGACGGTTTCATTGATGATGGACAAGGGCATTTGGAAAATCATATTCACGAATGGGGGTAGTGGGTAGGGAGATTCGGGTTAAAAGAAAGGTTTCAGCGATCAAGAGCGTGCAGGTATTTTGGATTGCAGATTTTGGATTTTGGATTTAAAAAACAGAAACGGGTTGACTCTTTCAATCCAAAATCCAGCTTCCAAAATCCGAAATCAGATTGTTTATTGTCACGGGTTCCCAGACAAATATCCCGAGGTGTTCGACCAAAGTGGCACTGCCGGTGGGGATCGAATACCTTTTCGCGACTTTTAAGGAGATTGGAATGTCGGATGAATTGCATCTTCTTTCGCCGCGAGGGTTTCGAGCGGGGGCGGTGTATGCGGGGATTAAGTCGAAACAGACGCCGGATGTGGGGTTGTTGGTTTGCGATCAACTCGCGAGCGCGGCGGCGGCATTTACGACGAACAAGGTTTTTGCCGCGCCGGTGAAAATCGGGCGAGACCATCTTGCATCGGGAAAATTGCGCGGCGTCGTGGTTAATGCAGGGAACGCGAACGCCTGTACGGGGAAACAGGGGGAAAAAGACGCGCGGCGGATGTGCGAGCTTGCAGCGAAAGCAATTGGCACAAAGGCG
>DATAPK010000070.1:0-12136 GCA_036265245.1 Tepidisphaeraceae bacterium
AGGCTTGCCCGGTTTACAGCGAGCTGAATCTCTGTAAGAACCTGCCGTCGTATACGTTCAATAACAGCATCAATCACTCGACGTTTACGGCGATCCATTTGACCAGCGGATCACTGTCGCCTTCTAGCTTTACGACGCCGAACGCGATCACCAATCCCGGAGCCGTTTATTACGTCGATCAAGACACCACTTTGACTGGAGCGATCAATCTGACCGGCACGTTGATCGTGACCAATGGACATAGTGTGACACTGGGAAGCAGTGCTCAGGTGACGATTACACCCAAGACGGGATATCCGGCCTTGATCATTGGAAACAACCTCATCTTTAGCGGCGCCGGCAGAAAGCTGACAGTGAACGGTGTTTGCTGGATTGGCGGGCAATGGACCGGCTCGGGTGTGCTGCCTGGCGGAATCTTCACGGTGAAAGGCTCGCTGCTGTGGGGCGGGACAGGCGCCAAGATCGACTCGACCAAGCTCCTGGGCCTGACCAGCCAGTTATTGGTCAGTTGGCCGACCAGCGCGTCAACGCAGGACCAGCCGACGCCCGATGTAGTGTACGTGCCTGAGCTTTCCAACGCCGGTCAAGTGACCAAGAGCGTGAAGATCGTCTCGATTGGCGCGGTGCCGATAACGTCTAACTAAGGAAAAAAGCGATGAAGACCAATCAACTTCTTGTCATCGTGATAGCGCTGCAATCGGTGATGCTTGCCGGCCAATGGCTGGAAGGTCCGAGAATGCTTCCCGCTGCGCAAGCCGAGCCGTTTAACGCCGGCGCCGACCGCCAGGTAATGGTGGATCAGCTGAAATCGATCGATTCCAAGCTGGATTCGATGGTAACGATTTTGAATAGCGGGAACCTTCAGGTCAAAGTGCAACAGTCCGATGAGCATAAAGACAGATAACCCCGATGCCGGGCTCTGATGGGGTCTGCGCGTCGTTGCGTTGTTATCGAGGCTTTTATGCTCGCACGAAACCGACACGCATTTACTCTGGTGGAAATCCTGTGTGTGGTCACGATCCTGGCCATCGCATCGGCGATCATCATTCCACAGCTGAGCACCCGCGATGATCTCAAGGCCGCGGCGGGGGCGAGAGTGGTAATGGCAGACCTGATCTGGGCGCAAAACCGGGCCATCTCCACCCAGCAAAAGCAATACATCGTTTTCAACGGCCAGAGCTATACGCTGAAGTACCTTGATTCCTCAGGCACGCTTCAGACGGCAAGCAATCCGGTCACCAAAAATACCTATATCACGACCTTCAATGTCGCCAGCACGCCCTTGGCCACCGTGAGCATTGGCACGCACACTTTCGCGGGCAAGAGCTCGCTTTGTTTTGACGAGATGGGCACGCCTTGGGGATATGACGGCAGCGGTACGTTCAGCATGAACAGTGACGGCCAGATCGGGATCGGTTGCAACACCCAGAATCTGACGATCACGCTATCGGCCTACACGGGAGAGACGAGCGTTCAGTGATTCGACTCACCACAACCCAACTTCAACCGATCGGGCTGGATATCGGGGCGGACAGCATCAAGATGCTGCAGCTTGAGACGTCCGGCGAATCGCTATCGGTGCATGTGGCGGCGAGACTCCCCATTCCGGAAGAGGCTCGCATGTCGGACGAGCTGCGCATGCCGATCGCCGTCGATTTGATTCGCCAGATGTTCAGGCAGAATGCGTTTTCGGGACGGAATGTGATCGCCACGCTGCCGCGGGGCATTCTGCATGTTAAAAATCTTCGTTTGCCAATGATGCCGCCCGCAGAGTTGCAAGCGGCGATCGAATTTGAAGCGCGCTCCGTTTTTCCGTTCAGCACCGACGACGCTCATGTTTGTTATCTCGATGCCGGCGAGGTTCGGCAGGGCACCGATGCCAAGCAGGAAGTCGTCGTTCTTGCAGCGCAAAATCAAGATGTAGATGCGTTCCTCGAACAGCTCCATCGCTGCGGCGCGGTGGTGGAATCGCTCGACTGGGAGCCGGCCGCGCTCTATCGCGGCATCGAGCGCTTCATCCGCCGGCGCGAAGATGAGCATGAAGTGCACGTGCTGGTTGACGTGGGATTGCGCTGCAGCCAGGTGGTGATCGGCAAGGGGCGGGAAATCAGCTTTTACAAGCCGATCGATATCGCCGGCCAGAAATTCAACGAGGCGGTGAGCCGCAAGCTGGGCATCAGCATGGAAGAAGCCTCGGCGCTGCGGCGGCGATTGGGCGAGAATCCTACGCCCAACGATGAGGCGGCGAAAAGCGATCCGGTCCGGCAGGCGGTTTATGATTCGACGCGCAGCCTGATGGAAGAGCTGGCGCGCGAGATCTCGCTTTGCCTGCGATATTACTCGGTAACCTTCCGCGGGCATCGGCCCAATCGGGTTCGTCTGGTGGGCGGCGAAGGAAACGACGCGCAGCTTCAAATGCTGCTTAACGCCGCGTTGCCCATCCCGGTCGAGACCGGCCGGCTCATGCAGAGCCTGAATTTGAATCAGCTCAAGCCGGCAGATCGCCGCGGATCGCTGGCGGAGTGGTCGGTGGCGCTGGGGTTAGGCTTGAAACAAACCAAGGGTCGATTCGGATCGCGCGACGGCACGCCTCGCGCGGCGGCCAGCGCCGAAATCCCACTCGCATCCCAGGCGGAAGTGATCGATCTCAATCACGCCATCAATCGAGGCGCGCCAGCGGCCGAGGCTCCCAAGCCGGAGGTGGCCAATGCGTGAACTGGAATTTTTGCCATCCTGGTATCCGCGTCTTCGCCGGCGACGTCGCATGGTGGTGATTCAGGGCTGGGCAACGCTCATGGTGGTCTGCGGGCTTGGTTTGTGGCTGTATCTGGCCGATCGGAATACCGAGCGGCGTATGGTCGATCACAGCGCCTTCGAGCGCCAACTCGATCAGAGCCGCGCTGATCTCAAAGAACTCAATATCCAGCTCAACGAAAAACAGAAGCTCGAAGGCGAGCAGCGCGTGATGTCGAAAGTGGGCTTGCACGTCGAGGCGACGCGCCTGCTTTCCAAGATCGATCAGATCATGCCCAGGGAAATGACATTGACCGACGCTACTTTCGACGTGATCGAGCAGGCCAAGCCGGCCGATGCAGCAAGCGGAAATATGAAGATTACCGAGGTCACCCGAAAGTTGCAGGTGCACCTTTCAGGCGTCACCCCCAGCGACGCCGACTGGGCGGGTGTGCTGGCCAAGCTGAGCAGCGTGCCGTTCTTCCAGGAAGTCGGCCTCGTCGGAGCGCACGACAAAATCGATAACGGACACCTGATGCGAGAATTCCAGATTCAGTTTGTGGTCGATCTCGGGACCGGTGGATGAAACAAATGGTGAGCCTGCAAAACCAAATTCGCTGGTGTGCTCGAGCGCAATTGACGCTGGGAGGAATTCTTCTCCTTGTCGTTGTCGCGTTTTACGTGTTCGGCTATCGCCCGATCACCACTCAACAGAAGAAACTGGATTCGCAAATCCAGACAATGCAGCATGAATTGTCCGACAACCTGACGCGAAGCCAGATTCTGCCACAGGTGGCGGTGGATGTGAAGAATCTCCGGCTGAAGCTGGACGGCGCCAAAAAGCTGCCCAAGGACGTCGACGTTGCCGGATTCATCACCGATTTGACGAGCATCAGCCAGAGCACGCAGCTTCGTAAGCCGGACTATAAGCCTCAGGCCCCCAAGCGCGGCGAGATGTTTTCGCTGTATCCGATTGATCTGCGGCTTCAGGGAAGTTTCGCCAACGTATTTCAGTTTATTCGTGAAACCGAATCACTGCCGCGATTGTCGCGCGTGCGATCGATCCACATTCAGTCCGACTCCAAGACGTCGGGTGAAGTGATCGTGAATCTGAGCATGGACTTGTACTTTTCGCCGGACTTGTAATGGCATCATCGAATGAGACATCTTCGCAAAACCGGCTCATCGCCGTGCTGAAGCAGGACCCGAAAAAGGCCACCACGCTTGCAGTGCTGGTGGCCGTGCTGCTGGCGATGTGGGGCAAGCTTGCTTTGAGCGGGGGAAGCGGCACGCCGAAACCCGCAGCGGCTATGACGCCTGCGCCGCTTGCGCCGCCCGTCGCGCTTGGTTCCAATAACAAAACCAAGCCCGAGGATACCGGCGAATTGCTTCGGGAATGGGTCAGCGAGCCCATGCCTCAGACGGTAAGCCGCAACATCTTTGAGGTTAAGCTCGATTATTACCCAATGGAAAGCAACGCAAAGGCCTCTAACGATTCTCGGACGATAGAGGATCCAACCTTTTGGGATCGACTAGCTAAGTCGATCGACGCGCAAGCCGATCAACAACATAAGAGAGAAATCCTGATCCAAAACCTGCGCCAGCAGGCGGGTCAGTTGCAGTTGACTATGGCCATGATGGGAACGAATCCCAAGGCGATGATCAACGGGCAGATGGTTGGAGAGGGAGAAGTCGTCGCGCAGTTCCGCGTGCTCAGGATTGAGGCGCGGTCGGTGGTAGTCGAGCGAGAGGGCATCAAGCTCGAGATCCCGATGAAATAGCGACGATGCCCGTATGTTGATTTTGGATTTGGGATTTTGGATTGCGGATTGAAGCCTACTGACGGCTCAGTCCAAAATCCACATCATCAATCCAAAATCCAAAATCCAACGAAGAGGTTGTTATGCGCAAGTGGTCCCGCACAATCGGGGTTCTTTTTACGGCCGCAGTGTCCGTTTATGCTGGTCAGGCGCTTCGAGTAAAAGCGGCAAACGTGGCAACTTCGCCACAGTCGCCCAAGACGCCCGATAACAGCGTCAAACTCGTCGAAGACTCGCCCGATCCCTTTGCCAACGCGGCAACCCCGCCCACCACTAGCCCCAGCGAAGGCCAATCCGTTACCGCAACCGATGTCAGCGTCTCCGACACCGGCACCGTTGAAATCCATGTGAACGATGCAAACCTCGTCGAAGTGTTGCGCATGCTTTCGATGCAAAGCCAGCGGAACATCATTGCTTCGAACCAGGTGAACGGCCATGTAACCGCCAACCTGTATGGCGTTACGGTGCGCGAAGCCCTCGACGCGATCCTCCACGCCAACGGTTACGCCTACCGCGAGCAGGGCAACTTCATCTACGTCTACACAACCAAAGAGCTGGCGGACATTGAGAAGTCCGAGAAGCAGCTTTCAACCGAAGTTTATCGTTTATTCTACACGCCCGCCGCCAACGCGATCACGATGATCAAGCCCGTGATGAGCGCTGACGGCCAAGTGAGCTCCACCACGCCGGCGATAGTCGGCATCGCCGAAGGCGGCAGCGACGCGGGCGGCGATACGCATGCCACCGAAGACATGCTCGTCGTCACGGACTACCCCGAGAATCTTGAAAAGATCCGCAAGGTGGTTGCCGAGATCGATCGTCGGCCGCAGCAGATTTTGATCGAAGCCACCATTCTTCAGGCGCAGCTCAGTGAAGACAACGCGCTGGGTGTGGACTTCCAGGTGCTGGGCGGCGTGGATTTCTCCACGATCACCAACTCGCTTGGCCAAATCACCGGCGCCGACATCAATTCAACCAGCACGGCTGTCGGAAACAAGAACGTTTCGAGCATCGGCACGGGCAATTCATTCTCCAGCGGCGTGCCCGCGGGCGGATTAAAGCTCGGCATCGTCTCAAACAACATCGCCGTCTTCCTTTCAGCTTTGGAATCGACGACCGACACCACCATTCTGGCCAATCCAAAAGTGCTGGCCGTGAATAAGCAGAAGGGCGAGGTCATCGTCGGGCGATCGGATGGATATGTCACCACGACCGTCACCGAAAATGCAAATACGCAAACTGTGCAGTTCTTCGATACCGGCACCAAGCTCTTCTTCCGTCCCTTTATTGGTGACGACGGTTATATCCGCATGGAAATCCACCCCGAAGATTCCAGCGGCGGTGTAACTGCTGCCGGCTTGCCGTCGAAAGTCACCACTGAAGTGACCAGCAACGTGATCGTGAAGGACAATCACACCATCGTGATCGGTGGATTGTTCCGCGAAAACAGCTCAACCAGCCGCTCGCAAATCCCCGGCCTGGGCAATCTGCCCGGCGCCGGCGTCCTCTTCCGCCAGCAGCGAGATACAACCTCGCGGCAGGAAGTGATCATTCTGCTCACGCCTCACATCATTAAAGATGACGATGCGTATGCCCGTTCTTCGCAAGACGAGATAAAGGAACTCGAAAAGATGCGCATTGGCGTGCGAAAGGGCATGATGCCTTGGGGCCGCGAGCGCATGGCTGAAGCATTCTACCAGACCGCGACGGATGAAATGTCCAAGCAGCACCCCGATAAGAGCAAGGCGTTGTGGTTCCTGGACGCGGCCACGAATTTGAATCCAAAATATCTGGAAGCGATCAATCTCAAGCAGGACATCACCGGCAAGGTGGTTACGACAAGCGACAACAGCTCGATCCGGCAGTTCGTCACGCGGCAGATTCTCGAAGAGAAGCTGAATCCGCCGGCGACGCAGCCGATGCCTCATTCGGTGCCGATCACGGCGGCGACGCAGCCCGTCACGCGCGTGCCCGGCGCTCCGACAAGCCAGCCCGTTGTCGCGATGGCCCCGGTCGCCAAGCCAACTACTCGGCCGACGCTCGCCGGTCATACGCCTAAACCTGTGGATCTAAATGAGATGCCCGCCAAGGTGACCAACACCAAATCGGCGGCGATCGATGATGACATGGACGATCAATAATCGAAAAGAGATGGAGTTCCTCATGCGTTCAAAAGTTTTAATCACAGCCGTCCTGTTGTCGGCGCTGGCGGGTTGCCAGTCGATGCAGAAGCCGCAGCCGTCGGTGCATGTACAGGCCACTGAACAGTGGAATGCCGCTCGCGCCGGTGTGCTGGGAAGCCTGGCTTCTGAGCAATATAAATGCGGCAATCTGGATAAGGCCCGGGAAACGGTCAACAGTGCGATGGCCTTGAATCCCAAAAATGCCGGCCTCCATGTCCTCAGCGGCAAGATCGCACTCGAGCAGGCGCAGCTTGAGGTCGCTGAAAAGGAGTTCAAGCAGGCGCAGTGGCTCGATCCAAAAGATCCTGAATCACATTATCTGTGTGGCGTTGTTTACCAGCGCTGGCAGAAACCGCAGGAGGCTTACGAGGCCTACCAACAGGCGGCGTTCATCGCGCCGACTGAAGTGGCTTACGTACTGGCATCAACTGAGATGCTCGTCGCGATGGATCGCCCCAACGATGCATTGGATCTTCTGCAAGCCAAAGCGGATATCTTCGAGCATAGCGCTCCGTTGCGCGATGCGATAGGCGAGTTACTTGTTGGTCGTGGCCAATATGAAGAGGCAGTCAATGTGCTTCATCAGGCCAGCATCCTCGCCACGGATGACGACACCATTCGCGTGCATTATTCGCTGGCGCTCTATCTCGATAAGCAATACCACGAAGCGGCTGATTTGCTGAGCAAGCTCGTCGCCGAAGAGAAATACAAGCATCGCGCCGATTTGTATCTTGCGCTGGCTGAGTGTTACGAACAGGTCGGGCGAATTCTCGACGCCAAATCCACGTTCGAAACCGCCACGCAGATGAGCCCGGGCGCGCCGGAAGCGTGGACGGGCCTAGCCAAAGCATCGCTTGAAAACAACGACACTCGCCGCGCCGAGATATCGCTTCACAAGGCGATCTCGCTCGATCCAGCCGGTTCCGAGCAGCAGCTTTTACTCGGCTACATTCGGCTGCGCCAGAATCGTCTGAGCGATGCGCTTCCGTATTTTAAGAAAGCATCAGCTCTGAGCGACAGCGATACCGTGAGCTTGTGCATGGTCGGTTATGTGTACGAGAAAACCGGCCAGACCGATGCGGCCATCCAGTGCTACGCCAAGGCGCTGAAGCTGCATCCCGGCGATCAACTGGCCACCAAGTTGATGGCGTCGGTTGATTACAGTCAGTAATGGGTTGTCTTCCGGAGAGAGAAAGCCCCAAGGGAAGGGAAAGCGCGTGATACGAGGCCGAACCTATTCAATTCTCATCGTCCTGCTGTTGATCGGCGGGGGCGCCTGCATCTGGGGGAGCGTGACACTCAGCAAGTGGAACCTCGGCCAGCTCGCCGGTGCTGTCACATTCCTTCTTGCCGCGTTTGTGGGGATGACGTCGATCGTCTCTGCGAAATCGCGAGAAAGATTGCTCGCCAGGCGCGTCGAGAAAATGATCGCGCAGACCAAGCTCGGCTTCATCGAGGCCGCCGATTCTGACAGCGCCGAGTTGGTTGCCGCCGTCAACGAATTGGTTTCCTACGCCGAAAAGAGCGTTTCCGATGCCCTGCTCCAGGTGAAAGAACTGGAGATTCAGCTCAAAGTCGCCACCGCCCAAAGGCAGCATGCCGAGGCGATCATCTACAGCATTTCTGACGGCGTGCTGGTGACGGATTCATTTGATGAATTGGTTCTCGCCAACGAATCCGCCGCCAGAACATTTAGTTTCGATCTCAGCCGGGCCAGCCGCGCTCCGGTTGATCGCATGATCAGCGATGCCAAGATGATCGAACTCATCCGCGAGATGCGTCAAAGCGACAGCACCGGGCGGCGAATTGTCGAACACCAGATCCGCACCGGTGATGGCGTGCGCACCTTCAAAATCACGCTTTCCTGCGTGGCCAACCGCACGGATGTACCTTCCGGTGTCGTGGCGGTTTTGCACGACATGACCAAGGAAAAAGAAGTCGCCGAAATGAAGAATGATTTCGTCTCGAATGTCAGCCACGAGCTTCGCACGCCGCTGGCCAGCAGCAAGGCGTATGTCGAGATGCTTATCGACGGCGAAGCCGACGACGAAAAAACCAAGGGCGAGTTTTACGAGGTCATTCAGAACGAGGCCAATCGCCTGGGCCGACTGATCGACAACATTCTCAACATCAGCCGCATCGAATCCGGCCTGGTGAAGGTCAACAAGCAGCCGCAAAGCCTGATGGTGATCATGAAGGAAGCCATCGAGGTCATCACCCCGCAGGCGAAGCTCAAGCAGATCAAGATCGAAGAAAAATTGACGCCGGTTTTTTATCAGACGCAGGCCGATAAGGACATGCTCTACCAGGCCGTGCTGAATTTGCTCAGCAACGCCATCAAATACACCCCCGAGGGCGGCACTGTAACCGTGCAAACAGAAGTGGACGAACAGAAGAAAAAGGTAATCGGCAGAATAAGCGACACAGGAGTCGGGATTCCGCCCAAGGACCTCCCCTTTGTGTTCGATAAATTCTACAGAGCCGAAGCTAATAACCGTATGGCCAAAGGCACCGGCCTGGGCCTCTCGCTGGTGAAGCACATTGTCGAGACGGTTCACCAGGGCCGTATTTTCGCCGAGAGCCAGGTCGGCAAGGGAAGCTGTTTTGGTTTCGAGTTGGACTTATGTGAATGAAGGAGATTTTAGATTTTGGATTGTGGAGTTTGGATTGAATTCAAATCCAAGATCATCAATCCAAAATCCAAAATAAGAAAATGGATACAAATAAAACGATTCTCGTCGCTGACGATGAAAGCCACATTCTCAACGTCGTTTCGCTCAAGCTGCGAAACGCGGGATTTCGTGTCGTGACGGCCCGGGATGGCCAGGAAGCGCTGGAGCTTGCCCAACAAGAGCATCCAGATCTTCTGATCACGGATTATCACATGCCGCAGCTTTCAGGCTTGGAGTTGTGCCAGCGGCTAAAGCAGGACGCGAGCACGAGCCATATCCCCGCCATCATGTTGACGGCGCGCGGATATCACCTTGAGCCGCACGATACGCAGGAAAGCGGAATTTTGAGAATGCTCAGCAAGCCGTTCAGTCCGCGACATCTGTTGGCGACCGTGAACGAAGTGCTGGAGATGTCTCGAGCGGCATGAAGAAGGATGTAAGCGGGGTTTGGGAGAGTAGACATGGCAACAGTGGTGGCTAATAGTCCGGCAGAAAAGACAACGGCGTCGCCGATCCCGGTGGCGGCACTGGACAATCTCGCCGCGCGCTTCAGGCCCGGCGGATTGTTCCTCGTCATGCTTCGCCCCGATGGCACCGTTGCCTATCACGACCCTGCCGCAGGCGTCTTCTTCACTCGATATGTCCTGCCGCTCCTGCAATATCGCGATTCATCCAATGACGAATTGCGCAGCAAGGTGCAATCGCTCGCGCCGACGTCGTCCGTCGTCGTCTGGAACGATCTCCCCGGCGTGACGCTCGCCGCGTTCCCTTATCTCGAAAAGAAACAACAACTTGGCGTGCTCCTCGTCGCCGGCAAGGGCAGCAGCTTCCGCCTCGGCGAAGACGTCGTGCGCGTCTGCAGCCGTCTGGGTTTGGACGGCATTTGGCTCAATCAGCAGGCGGATGAACTTCCGTCCTACACCGACGAGCAGATTATCCGCCAGGGCAGGCTCGTCCTGTCGATGGTGCGAGACCAGGTCCGTCTGGCCGGCATGGAGCAGGAACTCGATTCTCTTTCCGGCCAACTCGCCAACACCTACGAAGAATTAAGCCTCATCTACCAGCTCTCCAGCGGTATGAAAATTAATCGCCGCGCGGGAGATTTCTTCAAGCAAGCCTGCCTTGATGTGATGGAAGTGATGACGATGCGCGGCATGGGTGTGGCCCTCCGAGCCGACAGCTTCCACAAGCAGGAACCCGTCCTTTACGGCGCGCTCAGCCTTCCGCCCGGCAAGGTGCATCGCCTGGCTGAAGAGTTGATGATCATTCTCGCCAAGCGAAAAAGCCCGTTGCTCATCAATCATCTGGCCAAGGACAAAACATTGAATTGGCTCGCCGAGCATGCCACGCAATTGCTGGCGGTTCCGCTCATGCGCCAGGAGCAGGTGCTTGGCTGTCTGTTCGGCATCGATAAACAAAACGGCGAGTTCGATACCGTCGACAGCAAGCTGCTGAACTCGATCGCGAACGAATCGGCGATCTATCTCGAAAACGCGATGCTGTTCGACGACGTGCGCGGCCTGATGATGGGCCTGCTCCATAGTCTCACCAGTGCCGTTGACGCGAAAGATACCTACACCTGTGGTCACTCCGAGCGCGTCGCGCTGCTCAGCCGATCGCTCGCGCTGGAAGCGGGCCTCACCGAGCAGCAGGTGGAGCGCATCTACATGGCCGGGCTGCTTCACGACGTCGGCAAAATCGGCGTGCCCGAAGCCGTCCTCCAAAAGACCGGCAAGCTCACGCCAGAAGAATTTGAACAGATAAAAAAACATCCGGAGATCGGCGCGAGAATCCTCAAAGACATCAAGCAGGTTGAGGACATCATCCCCGGCGTGATGCACCACCATGAGCGCTACGACGGCAAGGGTTATCCCGCAGGTTTGTCCGGCGAAAACATCCCGCTCATGGGCCGGATCATCTGTCTGGCCGACTGCTTCGACGCCATGACCTCAAGCCGCACGTATCGCAAGGCGTTGCCGCTCGAAGTCGCGCTCACTGAAATCCGCCGCTGCTCCGGCACCCAGTTTGATCCAGTTCTCAGCGATGCGTTCCTTCGCCTGAGCATCGACCAGCTTCGCGAACTGATTCGCGATCACCAGGAGCAATCCAAGAAGCTGATCGATCTGCATCAGGTCGTGCGATAGTTACGAGGCAAGAGATGGCTGTTAAGTTTGAGGAATACAACAACATCTGCGTCATGACCTTCGGTGCCGATTTCCTCGGCCCCGAATGCGAAGGGGTGCGCAAGCAGGTCGAGCAACTCATCGAGAAAAAACAGATCGTCGATTTTGTCGTCGATTTCGAAAAAGCCGGCTTCATTGACAGCGAGGGCCTGGAAACATTGCTCTGGCTCAAGCGCAAGGCGGAAGACCTCTTCGGCCAGGTCAAACTCGCCCAACTCGACGACAACTGCCGGAAAATCCTCGAAATCACAAGGCTTGAACATCGCTTCGAATGCCACGCGGATCTAACAGGAGCGCTCAAGACGATGAGGTAGCCGCAACGCCTGCGTCGCCTCCGTGAAAGGCGACGCAGGCGTCGCGGCTACACAACACCATGATCGCCACCGCCCGCAAACCTCTCGGCCAGCTCCTGCTTGATAAAGACCTCATCAAGCCGGATCAGCTTGAGCGCGCGCTTGAAGAGCAGCGTCGCAGCAATCACCAGAAACTCCTCGGCGAAGTGCTCATTGAGATGCGCTTCTGCACCGAGGATCAGATCACCGAGG
>DATAPK010000071.1:0-5569 GCA_036265245.1 Tepidisphaeraceae bacterium
CCGCCGGGGTTTAAGACACTCGTGGCAGGCGTGCGGTTTGTCTTTAATCACAAGTTGTTGCTGCCGGCGATGACCCTGGATTTATTTGCCGTGCTGTTTGGCGGCGCGAGCTTTCTCCTGCCGTTTTTCGCGACGGATCAACTGCATGTGGGGTCGTTTGGATTCGGGTTGCTGCGCGCGGCCCCGTCGATTGGCGCGGTGGGGATGGCACTGGTAATCGCGCATCTTCCGCCGATGAAGCGCGCCGGGCGATCTTTGCTGCTGGCGGTGGTCGGATTTGGGCTGGCGACGATTGTTTTTGGATTTTCGCGAAACTTTTGGCTCAGCATGTTCATGCTCTTTCTAACGGGCGCGTTTGATAACGTGAGCGTGGTGGTGCGCCATACATTGGTGCAACTCCAAACGCCCGATGCGATGCGTGGCCGGGTTTCGGCCGTAAATCAGGTGTTTATCGGCTCAAGTAATGAGCTTGGCGGGCTGGAATCCGGGGTCACAGCTGCCATATTCGGGCTGGTCGGTTCTGTGGTTTTTGGCGGGATTGGGACGATATTGGTGGTAGGATTGGTGATGCTCGTTTGGCCGCAACTGGGCCGGTTTGGGTCACTTCAGGATACGCCCGCAGAATCAGAGTGAAGTAAATTGCGGCGATGTTAGACTATACCATGAGGTCGAGGAAGGAATTTATGCTTTGCTCCATCTCAGGACACGTCGGGTTTGCTAAACCACAAGCAGCCAAGGCGAGCGGACGCCGCGGGTTTACGCTGGTTGAGTTGTTGGTGGTAATTGGAATTATCGCAGTTCTGATCGGCCTGCTGCTGCCGGCGCTATCGAAGGCACAGGCACAGGCGAAGTGGATCAAGTGCCAGTCGAACCTGCGAACGATCGGCGAATATCTGGTGATGTACTCGAATCAGTGGAAAGGCGCATGTTATCCACCAGGGCTTGGGGCGGATAAGGATATCAAGGTCCGCTGGCCGGTACAGGTTTTTAAGCTGACGGTCAATTCCAGCAATGTTGACGATCCTACAACGTACAGCCCGCCCGTCATGATGTGCCCGAACGACCCGGACGGGGCTGAGTATCATTCTTATATTCTCAACGACCACCTCGATGAAAATCACATCAAGTTTGGAAGCAAGCCTCCGAATGGAATGTCGAGCAGCGATATTGTTTTGATGGGCGAGAAGGTCAGCATCTGGCCGGATTATTACATGAACGAAGCGGGCGGCGGGCAGAGCGATTATGCGGCGGGAAAAGTCGAGCTTTATCGCCACGGATTGCAAAACGGGTCAAATTACCTGTATTTTGATCTGCATGTGGGGCCGTTCCGTTTTCGCAGCGAAGCTCAAATGAAAACTGCGGATGATCCCTGGGATATCAAGGACCCCAACACGCCGCCGCCGTCACCATAGAAAAATCTCGTAGGTGAATACAAAGCCGGATTGTGCCGATAAAATCAGAAGCAGATGAGTGAGACGCCCGGCGTCAATCTCGCATCCCCCGCCGTTACTCCGGCCTCCCCGCAGCATCTCGAGCAAATCGCAGCGGCGCGCAAACGCGGCAAGAAAATCAAACGCTGTGCTTCGACCGCGCTATTCAGCGCGTGGACCATCGCGATCTTTGGCGCGCTGACGCTGATCACCAGCATCGGAAGTTTTTACGGCATGATGCTCGGGGCCGGAATGTGCGTGCTGTCTCATTATGAATTTCGCGGCGCGAAGGAAGTTCGGCGGCTTGATCCCACCGCGCCGAGGAGACTCGCGCGGAATCAAATGATCATGTGCGTGCTGCTGCTGGCGTATTCGGTGGGATCGATGCACGCGGCCCTGAGCGGGCCGAGCGAGATCGATCAAGCGCTGGGCAGCGATCCGCAAGTGCGGCAGATGCTGGGGTCATCGATTTCGGATCTTGAAAAAGAAGGGGCGATTCTTCTTTATTGCCTGGTTGGCGTGGCGGCGATTGTGGGTTGCGGCGGGACGGCATGGTATTACGCGACGCGAAAAAGATATATCGAGGCGTATGTGCGTGAAACGCCGGCGTGGATCGTCCAACTGGAACAGGCGGGGATGACGGTTTATTAAACCATCGAGTTTTAAGGCGCGACACTAAACGAAAGCTCGACTACGAAGGGGTTGTGGGGCACAATTTCGATTGATAAGCGATCGCCCGATCCATACCAAGATTCTGTGACAACCCGGGGATAATTGGGATCTTTTGAAACTCTTTCCTGAAGTTCGCTCAGCGAGCCGTTCATTTGTGTGACGTTTCGCCGGTGGCACCAAAAATCTGCAAAGTGAATCGTGCTTTCAATCGACGGCTGGGGCGTATTGATCCCGACTAAAACCACGCGAGAACCTCGCCGCTTGACCAGTGGCTTGGCGCGTCGGAATTCTTCCGAGGTGCCATCCGGGAGAATAATCCGCAGGTCGTCGATCTCACCCGGATACCAAAATTCAAGCGAATTCTCCTTCGGCCATCCGACAATCGCCAAATCCTGTTTTTTGGAGAAATCCCAAACCGCATGAATCGGCTTGGCTGGTTGAGAACTGTAGATTCGATTCAGTTGGAAAAATCCCCAGAGCAGGACATAGAGGAAGGGCATTGAAAAGAGAAAGTATTTCACCCTCTTTAAGTGATCGGGCGAAATGCAACCAGGCTTTACTTATCGCTCATATCAAGCCGCTGAATGTTCGATGTTTCTGTTTTCATTCCGAAGTTTCCCCATTGAGAGCCTGAAGAATTTGCTCTCCATACATTTTTACCTTGTGCGGCCCCATGCCTTTGATTTGTTCCAGGGTTTCGACGTCGCGGGGAACGTATTGGGCGATTAATTTCAATGTGCGGTCGTGGCAGATGCAGTATGGCGGGAGTTGGCGGGTGCGGGCGAGGTCCAGGCGGACGCTTCGTAAGCGCTCGAAGCGGGCAAGGGTTTCGGGGTCGAGGTGGGCGTCGGCGAGGTCGTCGCCAGAGCGCTTTTCGGAGCGGGGGCGAGAGGGGGCGGCGTTACGCGGGAGGAGATCGGCGAGGGGCGCAGGGGGATTTTGCTCCCCTTTCATGACGGCAACGCCGGCGGCAGTCAGTTCGATGATGGGGCGGAAATTGCGTTCGGGGTCGCGCTGGCGGGCGAGGCCGGATTCGATCAGGCGGTGGAGCATCGCGATGATGCGTTTGATGGAGTGCTGTTTGAGTAGGCCGAAGACGGTTAGTTCATCTAATTGCCAGCGGGTGGTTTTGTCGTTGCGGGCGCCAGCAAGGACTTCGGCGACGACGCCGACGCCGAATCTTCCACGCAGGCGCGCGACGGCGGAGAGGAGTTGGCGGACTAATGTGACTACTTCGTCAGGAAGTACCGTTTCCCCGCCCGCTGAAGCGGGCTCGCCGTGGCGGCAGATGTCGCATTGGCAATTCGTGACCTCCGCCTCGTCGCCGAAATAATCCAAAATCATCTGGCGGCGGCAGCGGTGAGTTTGGGCGTATTTGATCATTAGTTCGAGTTTGTCACTCGCGCGCTTTTTGAGCTTTTCGCGAACGTCATGCTCGAGATTGCCGTCAGAGTCGATTTTGCTGATGAAAAATTCATGGGTGAATTTGTCCTGGAAGCTGAAGAGGATGATGCAGCGGGCGAGCTGGCCGTCACGACCGGCGCGGCCGGCTTCCTGATAATACGCTTCGAGCGTGCCGGGGATGTTGTAGTGAATGACGAAGCGGATGTCGGGCTTGTTGATGCCCATGCCGAAGGCGTTGGTGGCGACGGCAATGGAACGCGGGGCGGTCATGAAGCGTTCCTGATTGGAAGCGCGGGCGGCCTGATCCATGCCGGCGTGGTAGGCGAAGACCGGGCGGTCGCCCAGATTCTCCGAGAGCATCGTGGTGATTTCGTCAACGGCTTTTCGCGTGGAGCAGTAGACGATGCCGCTGGAAAGATCTTTTTTAAGCGTGTCGATCAGCAGGCGATCTTTTTCGGCAACCTTGGCGACGCGATGCGATTCGTAAGCAAGATTGGTGCGATCAAAGCCGGTGACAACGACGCTGGGCTCGCGCAGGGCAAGGCGATGGATGATGTCGGCACGGACGTCGTCGGTGGCGGTGGCGGTTAAAGCGATCGTGGGCGGCGAGCCGAGCTTGAGCCGGACGTCGCCAAGCTGGGAATATTCGGGGCGAAAGTCGTGGCCCCACTGGCTGATGCAGTGGGCTTCGTCGATGGCGAAAAGCTTGGGTTTAAGGGATTCGAGATTGGCGAGGAAATTGCCAGAAGAGAATCGCTCGGGGGCGACGTAGAGCAATCCTTCAAATCCCTGACGCAGTTCGTCCATCACCTCGCGCTGCTGGGCGGCGGTTTGAGAACTGTTAAGAAAAATCGCGGGCAGACCTTCATCGCGCATCTGCTGGACCTGGTCGGCCATGAGGGAAATGAGCGGGGAGACGACGATAGTGAGGCCGCCCTGGACGGCGGTGGGAAGCTGGTAGCAGAGGCTTTTGCCCGCGCCGGTGGGCATGACGCAGAGGACATCCTTGGCGACGAGGACATCTTCGATGACGCCGAGTTGTGAGGGGCGAAAGTCATCGAGGCCGAAGAGTTCCTGAAGATGCTCGCGAAGGTCAGGCATGGCGGCTGGGATTATAGGTGGTGAGTTCGTTGTGGCCTAACTTGTGGCGGCCACAAAATATACGCTGGAATTGAGTTCGTTTATGCAAATGAGGTTTTTCATGTGGGACGGCGACCAATGGTCGCCGCTTTATATTTTTATCTTCTGTATGTTCGGGGGCACTGCGCGGATTGGCGTGAAACTGGGCGGAGTGAATGGGTGTTGATTGAAAAATTGGTGTGGGAATCTTTCATAAAGCTAGCCCTCTTTCTGAATCACAAAAATCATCATCCCTTCCCCTTGTATCTCTCCCAGAGCGAGAGTGGATAAGAGCGCATCTCGTTTGCCACAAATATGCGTCACACCCCCGCTTGACATTGCCTCCAAATACGTCATCTTGATTCCCCCTTTTACGGAGAATCCCAATGTCGAAACAATATCCAGCGCCCCCCGCGATGCAGATCGACCCTAGCAAGAAATTTGTCGCCACCTTTGAAACATCCCGTGGCACGATCGTCTGCGATCTTTTCCCCGATGTCGCCCCCAACACCGTCAACAATTTCGTCTTCCTCGCCAAGGAAGGCTTTTACGACGGCACGCAATTCCATCGCGTCATCCCCGACTTCATGATCCAGGGCGGCGACCCCGAAGGCACCGGTCGCGGCGGCCCGGGCTACAAATTCAAAGACGAACTCTCCCCCGGCAAATACAAAAAACACCAAAAAGGCAGCCTCTCCATGGCCAATGCCGGTCCCGGAACCAACGGCAGCCAGTTCTTCATCACCCACATCGTGACGGATTGGCTCGACGGCAAGCACACCGTCTTCGGCCAGGTCAAATCCGGCCAGGACATCGTCAACTCAATCAAGCAGGGCGACACCATTCAATCCGTGTCGATTCAGGAATCGTGATACCTTTATGGTTTGTCGCTTGTGGTATGCGGTTTGTCGACAGAAGATTCTTCCGCAAACGACAAACCACAA